>PXDI01000359.1 GCA_003565095.1 PVC group bacterium
GTCGTTTCATCAAGTACTTGGAGCTCATTGGTTTTTCTCCCCCAGGAGTTAGGCGCTAGTCGTTAGGCGCTAGGCGTTAGGAACTTCATGCATTGATCGCAGCATCTTGCCGGCCTTGAGATGTCAAAGCATATCGCTCTTCCGCAGGAAAGCTCTTGCTGATTTCGAAGATCTCCCTAACGCCTAACGCCTAATCCCTAATCCCTAATCCCTCCGTTGCCCTACCCATAGCTCAAAATTACGCCAATCTCGTTTTCATACTTTTCATAAAACTTTTGACAGTACCCTAATGGATGACTTCTAAAAAGGCTTTGTCCACCTGCACTGGTACCGCCTGACCGATCATATCAACATTCAGGTATACTTTTGTTTCTGAGCGGATTGAGGCAACGATGCCCTCGATTCCCATAAAAGGTCCATTGTTTATTTTTACACGATGTCCGGCTCTCAATCCGACACAGGCATCAAGTTGCGGATCAACCCGCAGGGCTTTGCGGATCTGCGCCAGCTCGTGCAGAAATAAACGCTGATTTTCCACGGAAATTTTGCGTAGAATATGATTTGTGCGTAATAGCAGGTGTCTTGTCTCAACGTCAAATACACAAAAAAAGTATCCCGGAAAAACCGGCATTTCGACCGTTACCTTGCGCCGTTGGTATATTTTGGTTTTCTGCCGCAACGGCAGGTAATGTGATATGTCGTATATCGAACAATATTCCGCCAGCTTTTTTTCGCAACGCGGTCGAACGTGTAATACAAACCAAGGTTTTCTCATGCTGCAGAAGATTAACCTAAACCGGCGGGCATTCAAACAAAAAAGCACAGCCGCTCTCACGGCTGTGCTTTTTTGGTGCCAAATATTGCTTCAGATACGGATATCGATTTGGATGTCGTCATCCGCGCCGATATCACGTTCCTCGACTGCGATAGCCGTCGGTTCCTGAAAAGTCGGCAGATAGCGGTAATAAACCATCAACTGCAGAGCGAACAGGCAGGTGTCCATGACGTAGCCGCCACCTTCTCCGGTGCCGCTGCCGCCGCGGGCCTCGTTGCCGGCCGGGGAATTCCAAAAGCCTATATCTTTGAGTTCGCCATTAGGTCCTTCGATTGCCTTTGGTATGATCTGCTGCTGCCGCATCAGGGTGGGGGCCATCTGGGCATTCCATCTGCGCCATGTGTCACCGCCTTCGTGGAACATCGCCTGGGTCATGTAGTACCAGTAATAGCTTGGCGAACGCCCTTTGGGATTCTCCCAGTCATAACCCCATTGTGCAATGTTCGGGATGGTGTTGCGCACTTCAGCAAGCCGTGAAGCTCCCAGCAACTGGAGTGACAGGGCCCCGGCCCCCATCAAGCCGTGGGTGTGGGAACTGCTGGTATAGCCAAATCCGCCGTATCCGTCACGGCTGCCGTAGTTTCCGCGCCAGCCTTGGATGGCCTTGGTCATTGCATTTTCCAAGCCTGATATTTCAAGTCCGGCCATTTGCGCGGCCTTCATGGCTTGTGCGCACCATGACATATATGATGAGTCATCACGGGTGCTGGCGCGCAGATTATAGTTGAATCCGCCGCTGGGGTTTTGCCCCTGAACGACTCTTTGGACGGCTTTTTCGGCGGCATATCTGATTTGCGGGACACGTGTCAGTCCGTAGGCTTCCGCCAGGGCATAGGCGGCAATCGGTCCGGTATAATCATGGCCGTCACGCGGGCGGAATAAGCCGTCAGCATTTTGTGCGTCGAGAATAAAACGGATTGCCTTTTCAACGGTGTAGCCGAATTCAACGGAACTGGGGGTTTCGCCGTGCGCCAGATAGGCCAGCAGTCCCAATGATGCCATCGCGGTTCTGGCATTGCCGGTGCCCCATGAACCGTCATCGTTCTGACTCTTTTTCAGCCAGCGCAGTGCCCGCATAACCGCGGCTTCTGTTCCAGATCCGCCGCCGAAGCGTCCCAGTGCGCTGCCGCGGGCACCCGGACTGCGGCTGCCGTACATATTGCGCATGATCACCGGGCTGCGGACAATCGCCACGGAGTCAAAAGAAGCCGGCATCGGGCTGAAATCCGCCTCAGGTCCCGCATTGGGACTGTTATCTTGCGACATTGTCAGATCGGGAGTGAAATCCATAATAACCGGATCCGGCGGCTCGATCGGCTCGGGCGGCTCGATCGGTTCGGGCTCGACCAGCTCCTCCATCGGTTCGGGATCAATAATGGTTACTTCGACTGCCGGAGTCGGCGCAGGCTTTAATGACGCAAAAACGATCAATAGCAAGACTGATAGAATCGGTACAATAACAGCCGCTGCCGGGGCCATCAGGCGTTTGACCTGAAGGTTCGCCCATTTGTATGCACCGGTTTCATGTGGCTGCTTGAGGCCGAATGAAACCTTTTTCCATTTCTCCGTAAATGTCAGCTCATCAAATAGTTCGAGCAGTTTTTCCGGATGCAGACCGTCCATTTCCTCGGTGAATTCGTATTCTTCCTGACTCATGACTTTTCTCCCATTTTCGAGCTGTAAGCCCGTTCTTTAACCCTTTCCACCCTATAAACGACGAAACCGGAAGATATATTAATAAAAAAGAAGGTTTTTGGCAGAAAAGTATCCAGCGGATAATGCGCAAGCGCTACAGGCTGAAGACCGACAGGTTGGTCAGGCCGTTTTTCGCACAGATATCCAGCAATTGTACCAGAAAACGGTGGGGGGAATCGCCGGTACAGCGGATGATCACAGAAATATCGCGACTGAAGGATGCGATCCGCGTAATGTGCCGGTCAAGTTCCTGCAGATTGTATTTCCTCCCCTTGATTACAAAGCCTTCATTATAGACAGTGATATCCAGCATATCCTGGATTATCTCCTCGGGCTTTGCGTCAGGGTCGGGGGCCGGGCGTGAAACATCCAGCCGCGAAAGAATATCCTGCTCTTTGAGTGTCACAATAAAAAAGATAAGCAACTGGAACACAACATCGATCATCGGTGTCATCTCCAGCTTCGCGCCGCCTTCTTTCTTTTTTTTCTTTCGTGGCATCGTTGATCCTGTTTATAAAACAATCATTCTACTACATTTTCTTTTCAATCAGAGCCGCAAAGCTGATGCGCCAGATACCGATAGCGGTACAAGTATCCATGATTCTGCGGACATCCTGATGTCGTGTACGGTGGTCGGCTCTGATCAGCACAGGAAATACTCCCATACGATTATAGCGCCCTTGCAGAACCTGCGCCAGTTGCTGCTGGCTCATTCTTGCACCATGCATGGTGATCCAGCCGCGCTGGTCAACTTCAATCACCATAGTACGCGGATCCTGCTCTTTGATAACCGGTCCGTGTTTGGCATATTCCAGTTCAATGTCGGGATTATGGGTTTCTTCAAGTTTGATGGTTACAATAAAGAAAATGATCAACTGGAACACGACATCAATCATGGGTGTCATGTCGCATTCACAGCCTTCAGTCATTCTCTGTTTATGATGCGCCATCTTTCTGCTCCCCGGCTTTGGTCAGATACAATAATGTGATTTAGCCGTCAACGACTTCAACATTGCGCAGATCTTTGATCATTTCCATGGTCAGCGCTTCCATCTTGAGAATGATCTTGCTGGCAGTGTTGCGGAATACGTAGTAAACCGCGACGCACGGAACAGCAATCGTCAGTCCGCCGGCTGTGGTATAAAGTGCCTGTGAAATGTTGAGTGCCAGCACGCCGATATCCGGAGCGCCGCCGGCGAGGGTGCCGAATGCGGCAATCATGCCTTGCACGGTACCCAGCAGACCAAGCATCGGAGCCAAGTTGCCGACAACCGACAGCCAAGTGAGTTTCTGCATAATCTGTTCTGTTTCAAGATCGGCGGCTGTACCAATGGATTCCTGAATCACATCAAAGCCTTCCTCAACATGGCTGAAGCCGGCTGTAAGAATGTTGGCAAGGGGACCGGGATCGTTTTCGCAGCATTGCAATGCTTTCAGCACATCACCTTCCGCCATCGCTTCAGTAACATTGTTTACCAGTGCCTGCGGCATGATGCGTTCGGCTTTGACCGTCAGCGCGCAATCCACGGCAAAATAAACAAACGCCCCGCTGGCACCGAACAGCGCCAGCCAGAGCATTATGCCGAGAAAACCGCCGCCCAGTATGACATGAATGAAGCTGCCGGAACCCGGCGCGCTGGCCGGGGGAGGGGCCGCTGCTCCGGTGTCCGCTGCTACCAGTGCGCCTGCATCATCCTGAGCGTACACTGTTTCGGTGACGTAAAAACAAGCCATGGCGGCTACTGCGGTCATTACGATGGCCATACGCACATTCTTCATCATCTGCATTTCTCCTCTGTATTTGTTCTAAACGGGCAATAAGCTATACTAAAAAAAAAGGTTTGTCACGCTTTCATGATCCGGCCCGCAGACGCTGGGCCCAACTGCTTTGCGGAAAGTTCTGCAGCAGGTCCTGCCGCATTCTTTCGGCGTGGGTTGTCATCCCCAGTTCGGTAAAGCATTCAGCAGCCTTATACAGCGCTTCGGGCTGAACGTGTGAGATCTGCCTGAACAGCAGCACGGTTCGCAGGTAGCCGTCAATCAGGGCATTGCGGAAATCGCCGTTCTGTTTGTCAATGTCGCCACGCTTGATTTGCGCAATGGCCGCCAGTTCGCGTGAACCGCTCTGAATCGCTTGTGTCAAAATGGAGCGTAAGCGTGCTTCACGTCCGTCAGCCATCAAAGCTTCCCAATAGATATTGGCAAGTTCCCCGGAAAACTGTGCCTGAGGGTTGTCGCGAATGATCTCTTCGCACATTCTGATGGCGCGCGCGGCATCGTTCATCCCTTTAAGGTATGCTTCAGCAAGGGCGCGGGTGGCCACCACGTCCCATTGCAGCATCAGATAGTCGCGCCGGATCTGCTCAAGTGTCGGTATCGCGGCGGTATATCTGCCGGCGGCGACCGCCTGCAATGCGTTGTCAAGATTTCCCGGTTTCGGCACCTCGACGCGTGCAACCTGATCAAGCGGTACTGTCAGCGAGCGGCCTTGTGCCGTGACGACATACTGGCGGGATGCCGGCTGGTAACGGATCTGGCCGCTAAGTGTCTGACCGGTGCCCTTCTGGATAACGTTGCCTGATATTTGCGCAAGCAATGCTGATGCCGGCAGGCAGCACAGCAATATTGCGCAAAACAGTCTGGCCTGACTGGTAATTGTTTTCATTATTCATCTTCTCCTGTATCTTCTGTTATTTCATCAGAATCCTGTGCGTCCGCTGTTTCTGCCGGCGCGCTTGCCTGTGCATCCCCATCCCCGGCGGGGCCGGTGTCCCGTGTCGCGCCGGGCGTCGGGACTGGCTCGGTTATACGCACACTGGCCTGATTCCGCCAGCGGCGTATTTCCGCCGCATACTGGCTGCGCGGGAATTCTCGCTGGAAAGTATCGGCATCCTCAATCACTGCGTCATAACGTTCAATTTCCATCAATAAAGGCATGCAACGGTAATAAGCCTGCTCAACGTGCGGGCGAACTTCCGGCTCTCTGGCATCCGCCAGCATAATCAATGACTGATATGCCGCAACAGCTTCGCGCAGGAACCGTTCGGCCCGTTCCTTGTTTCCGAACTGCTGTTCGGCATGTGCCTTGGCTTCCTGCAGCCGGCCGACTTCAACATCAAGCTCTGCCTGACCGCCCAAGCCGCGGGCGTGCCGCCGTGCCGTGCGCATTGAGCGCACCGCATCATTGAATATATCAATACGCTTATCTGAATCCGGTTCGTTACGGCCTAGTTCGGCATATCCGCGGCTCAAATACTTTGCTGCATCAATCAGTGAGGTGGAGGTCGGGAATTTTTCAATCAGTTCCGCCAGCGCCTTGACGCCCTCTTCCGGTTGGCCGAGTTCTATCAGGCTGCGGCCTTTGCCCAGCAGGGACGGCTCAACAAAACCGCGGTCTTTTTCGGCTGCCAGCACACGGTTGAACGCGTCCAGCGCAATGCCGTATTCTCGTTCAGCCAAAAGTTCGCGCCCTGCACTGAGAATCTGACTGCTGGAAAAATCGCCCCCGCCGGCAAACATTTCCCTGAAGACTTCAACAGCCCGTTCGCGGCGTCCCAAGGCCAGCAGATTGCTGCCGAGAACAAACAGGGAATTGCGCGCTTCAGTGGAATCAGGATACTTTTCCTGCAGTTCACGCAAAGCCGCTTCGGCCCGTTCGGGCTGATCGAGAACAGTCCAGAGCGTTCCAATCTGGCTTAATGCGGACGCTGCAAACTGTGAGTCGGGAAAATCCTGCACCAACTGCATGAATGTGCGTATGGCATCTACTCGCAGCCGACGCAGCTCATCATCCGGTTTGTTGAGCATGGCCTGACTTGCCGAACGGAAGAACAGTGCGCCTTCGAGCACGGTCTGGTTTTTTTTCACATCTCCCGGTTCGGTGGCAAATTTGCGTTCTGCATCGTCTGCGGTAAGCATTGCAATCAGTTGATCATACAGCGGGATGAGCGGTTCGTAGGGATCGCTTGGAATGATTGCTGCCGCGGGAGCCTGCTCCTGTAAATCATTCAGGCGCGCTTGCAGATTGTTTAGTGCTTCCTGCTGTTCGGTCTGTTCCTGGCGCAATCTTGTCAGTATCGGGCGCAGTTGGTTCAGTCGTTCGGTGTTGTTTTCCTGCTGAAAACGACGTCCGGCGGCAACTGCCCGGCGCAGATTCTCGGTGGTGGTCTCTAATTGGGTCTGTGCCTCAGTAACCTGATCCTGAATTGCCTGCCGTTCTGCCGCAGCTTCTGCTTCGGCGGGGTCCGTCTCTGCGTCTTCTTCCGCCTGTTCCCGCAGCGCGCGGCGTTGCGCATCGGCCACTGAGCGCATGGCTGATATTTTGCGGAAGCGCGCGCTGATATATTCGTGTCCGGGGCGTTCGCGTTCGCCAAGACGCTCAATCAGTTTTTCCAGAGTAGCGATTTCATTGGTGGTTTGCCCCAGGCGGGAGTAGCAGAATGACATGCGGTTAAGTGCATCAATGGAGATCCGCTGTCTGGGATAGTTTGTTGCCACTACCTGATAGAAATCAAGTGCTTCCTGATAGTTTTCCTCGCTGAGTTTCACTTCTCCAAAATAATAAATAGTTGCTGCTGCGCGCGGATGTTCCCGGAAATAGGAGAAAAACAGTTCGTAGGCCTCATCCTTGGGCCCGTGCAGATTGCGTTCGGCAAACAGTCCGGCAATCCGCAGGAGTTCGTCGCCGGCGCGTGTTCTGGTATTGGAGTTGCCGGAGAAGCGTTCCGCAAGGTAACGGACAACCATGTCACGGAAGGGCACATCCTCTTCGCGATTCAATTCAATATAACTGCGCGCCATTTCGCTGACTGCCGCGGCTGCGGTCTCACTGTCTGGAAACATGTTCAATACGCGGTAGTATGCCTCGATCGCCTGTTCGAACTGGTTCTGGTTGAACAATGTACGCGCTTCCTGAAACTGGAACTGCTCAACTTTGGCCATTTGGTCGGGAGGAATATTAATATTGATATCGGCACCGAAATCATCTTTCAGCAAGGTTTGAACCTTTTCAAGGCGTATTCCGGCGTCGGCTGCCCACGGGGTGCCTGGATAGCGCAGGAAGACGTTAGCGAAATGATGCAGCGCCCCTTGCCGCCGCCGGCCACCGGATTCCCCGCCGGTCAACATAAATATGATTTGGTTACGGTCACCGCCTTCCTCGATCAATTTGAGTGCTTTGTCATGCAGCATCGTACCGATCAGGTAGCGGCATTGCGCCATTGGGCTGAGGCGCGAGAGCGGTTCGCCGGTCTCCTCTTCCTGCTCTTTCAATGCATCGTCAATATCCAGCAGCGTATCGCGATAGTCGTCAATCAGTTGCATAGCCTTTTCGGTATCACCCTGCATCATCGCAATATGCGCCATATTGACAATTGCTTTACCAAACCACACGTCCTGCTGCCAGATCACCTCGTTTATCAGAGCTTCCGCGCGTGCAATATAGGCTGGCCGTTCCGCTGCAGGCGAGGCTTCCGCCACCTTTAATAGCAGCTCGGTCTTTTCGCTGAGGATCTGTCGGCGGATATGATTTTCAAGTTTAGCTTTAGTGAGATAGCCGAAAGCACGCAGTGCCGCTCGGTCATCGCCCATCAGCAGCAGCATTTGGGAGTATTTGTAGGCCGATTCAACATAAAATGAGTTGATGGCTTCCGGGGGACCGTCCGGATAGCGTTGAAAAAATGATTCGTAGATACCTTGTGCATCAGCATAACGCCCCCAGGCATAGAAGCCGTCGGCCAGCGCCAGCTTCATCGCCCAGACTTCCTGTCCATCCTGATTTGGTTTCTGTGAGATTATCCGCCTGACTTCATCAAACTGCCCCTGGGCAATCAGACCTTGCAGCTCCATAACTTCGATAATGGTGGCAGCTTCCGGAGCCTCACCGCGAATGCGCTCAAGAACGATTGAGGCAAACTGCGGCAGTCCCATATTCTGCAGTGCGCGGGCGTATTCAATTTCCATCTGTATTCGCGGTGATGGTCCGCCGCCAATCTGACTGCGGCCGACTGCCGGCAAATGAAGTAACAGCGCGGTTAAAATGAATAATGCCGGGAGAGAATTACCTGCCTTGGTATGTGCTTTTTTCCTCTTCATTTGATCTCCCTTATAGCGCAATGCCGCCGCCGCTGTCAATTAATTTTATCAAGGGCCATTAAATCCCGAATCCTTAGCGAAGCATGGCGGCTATCGCCTGCCATGCTTCGCTAAGGATGATTTTTGCGTTTCGGCACATCCAAGCTCAAAATAACAGTGGGGAAGCTGCGTGTA
>PXDI01000089.1 GCA_003565095.1 PVC group bacterium
ATGCCCCGGCCCCTTCCCTGACAAAGGTCAATGGACCTTCCAGCATTACACCGAATTTCCCATGCCGGGGGCTCTCAATCGTCCCACCCTGCATTTCACTGAAAAACCACAGCCAGGTAAGAAAATCCAACCCCAGCGAATCCCCGCCGTCGCTGTCAGGACATTCCGGCGAAAAACTGGTGGGAGCCAGATCCCGGTAATTGACCTGCTTTCTCCGCAACGCCGCATTCTCAGGTGTAACCACTATCGGCATCTGGCCCAGCGTTTCCTTAACCGCAAGCATAAACGCATCCGCCTGCTTGTCTGACATTGCCTGAGCCAGCAGCACCTGCCCGTCCGGATCGTAAACCACCGGAATTCCGGTAAGTTGCGGCGGCATTTGCGGTAACAGACGCTCAATAACCTGCTTACGGATCTCGATACGCTCGGAACGTTTTAAGAAACTTTTACCATCCGCTTGCAGATGCGCCAATTCCTCCATGCGGAATTCCGCATTCAACAGTGCCGGCGGCACACGGCGTTCGGCTTTCATCAGCGTCAGAAAAAGATAACCGGCCATATGCGCCGACTCTTCCGTGATATTGCGGTCAAGCAGATGACGATGAGTCACCCATCCATGAATCGGCTCGCGCCCCAGAGTGTTCAGCGGCGGTGCCGCATGTTTAGCGAAGCGTTCCACATAGTCAACCGGCAATCCGCCGGGCAGATAAAACATCCTGAATCCTGCCGCACCCCTGTCAAATCCCATTGCTCTGCTCCCTTAAATACCGATATTAGCCAACATCGTACAAAAACCGTTAACAACCTCCACCAGCCGCGGGTGGGTATCCTGAAAATCCTCCACCGATGACAGCAGTCCGTCTGAAGCCAGTTTTTGCAGCTTGGGATTGCCGCGCTGCCGCAGCGCCTCATGGGCGGCGGCATGCGCAAAACCGGTGATACTCTCAGCGGTTTCACTGTCACCGTCCGCCAACTGGACGACTTCATCACGCAAGGAACCGGTCAGCTTCAACAATTCCTCACGCTGTGCCGCATCAAGCTGCGCATTGCGGATTTTCGCCTCAAGCCGGTCTACTGTGTTCTGCATTGTGTTCTCCTCTTTCTTCAGACGGGAATTATATTCAAAAAAGCTACCATTACTATTACAAAAAGAACTGAAAGGACTGCGCCGGCTTTGGCAAAATCCTTTACGCGATAGTCTCCGGGTCCCATTATCAAGGCATTGACCTGATTCGTCGGCAGCAGAAAAGTATTTGAAGTGGCCAGCGCCACGGTCAGCGCAAATACCCGCGGATCAGCATCAATGCCCATGCCCTGCGCCACCAGCGCAAACTGGATGGCTGTCGGCACCAGCAAAACCGCTGCCGCGAAATTAGACATTACCAGCGTCGCACAAGTAGCCAGTAGCGCTATAACCACCTGCAATACCCACGGCCGGACATTGCCCAACAACCCCAGCACAGCATTTGCAATCCACGCCGCCGCTCCGGTATTTTCAACCGCCAGCCCCAACGGCATCAGACCGGCCAGCAGAAACACCACCCGCCAACTGATCGAGCGGTACGCCTCGTCGATGGTCAACACCCCCGCCAAAATCATGCCGACCGCACCGATCATCAGCGACAACGACAACCGCATTCCGCTGAACACCGATAAACCGATCGCCAGCGCAAAGAACAGCAAAGCATGCACAATCTTGTTGGAGCGATGCTCTTCATAAGGAAACCCGGTTGTCATGACAACAAAGTCGCGGTTTTTACGCAGGCGTCCCAGCGAACGCCACGAACAATGGCATACCAGAATATCCCCCGCCCGCAGCTCAACATCACGCCGCCCCTTGGTGATTGTTTCATGCCCCCGACGCACCGCCAGCACGGAAAGACCATAGGTCTTGCGCATGGCAATACCGGCCGGGGTCTGGCTAATCAGCTTCGAGGACGGCGGAATAATTACCTCGGCGATCCCTGATTGCGTTCGCGATAAAGCACGCTCAAAAACATCCAGTTCCTTAAAAATCTCCCCTTCTGATTCCTTTGCCAGCCGCTTGATATCTTTCTGATTGCCCAGTACGGCAAGATGCATATGCGGACGGATCTCCAGCCCGCTCCACGGTCCGATCCGGATCTCATCCTCGAACAGCGCGCCCACTACAACCACATTGAACTGCTCCTCCAAACCGCGCACGGTGCGATTGCTAAGGTTTGGGGTGTCACCGACACGCATTTCGTGCAGCACATAATCCAAACCATACACCCGCTGGTAATATTCAAGAGTACTCTCGGCAAAAAAGCCTTGCACCTTGTTACTCGGCAGCAGCACCCGGCCGAACAGCATAAAATATGCAATGCCCGTAATCACCAGTGCCAGACCAACCGGCGTTACACAGAACATCGTAAAATGCGGCATCCCCCTTGGCAGCAGATCATTTAACAAAATCAACGGACCGGAACCGATCATTGTGAGATTTCCGCCCAGCAGACAACAGAACGCCATCGGAATCAGCAGGCGCGAACGCGGAATTAGCGTACGTGCCGAAATCCGGGACACCACCGGCAGCAACAGCGCGGCGACCCCCAGATTCTGCACAAAGCCCGATATTATCGCGGAAATTCCGGAAATAATCGGCATCAAACGCTTCTCACTGCGCCCGCCCTTGCGCAGAATAAACTCCGCAACCCATTCCATGATGCCGGACTTACTCAGTCCCGCCCCCATTATCATCACCGCCACCAACGACAGCACCGCATTATTGGCGAACCCGTTAAAAAGCTCCTCAGCATCTGAAACCTGCTCCATTCCCGGGAAATAACCGATCACACCCAGCACAATCATCACAGATATTGCGGTTACATCCATCCGCACAACTTCTGTGACAAACAATACGACAGTGATTGCCAGCAGAACCAGCACCACCATCATTTGAGGTGTGAATACCAGTGGATTGTCCATTAAATCTCCATACAAACTTCCTGCCACCGTGCAAAACCATTGAACCCTATCAACCTACAGCGCAGCCAACTCCGTTGGCAAGCATTATCGCAATTAAGCCGGTTTTAAGGATTGAACAGCATGTTGGCACTGCTTATGATACGAACGCATGAGAAAAGTCTGTTCTCCCGCAATAATGATTGCTTTCGCGGTATTGCTGTTTCCCGGGACTTACTATGCCGCGGATTCCGGTGATTACACGCGTTATCCGCCCGCGGAATGGCGAGACAGTCCCAACCCCTTCGCCAGCGAAGACGCCGAAACCGGCGGCACGCTTAGCGTTTTTGCCGGACAGGCACCGAAAAGCTTCAACTACTATCTCGATAATAATATTTTTTCAGCGGAGCTGTTCCGCTCAATGTTCGAATCCCTCCTCAGTATGGATCCCCTCACCCTCGAATATGTTCCGGGACTGGCACGCCGCTGGACAATTTCCGCCGACAAAAAAACCTTCACGTTTGAAATTGATCCCGCGGCACGCTGGAGCGACGGTACACCGGTTACCGCCCATGATGTTGCCTGGACCTTCCGCACAATTCTTGACCCGGCAAGCATGACCGGCATCCACAAGGTCAGCCTGGAAACATTCGCCCCGCCCGAAGTGCTTGATGACCTGACCGTCCGGTTCAAGGCAAGCGATGTTCACTGGCGCAATCTGGGAGCCGCCGGCGGCTTTCAAATTATGCCGCGCCACACCTATGAAGGGGTCGATTTCAATACCCTCAATACCGATTTTCCGGTTGTTTCCGGCCCATACCGGATCAGCCGCGTCGAGGAGGGTATCCGCGTCGAGCTTTCCCGCCGCGATGACTATTGGGCCCTCGACCGGCCTGCCAGCCGTAACCTCGGCAATTTTGCAGTGCTTTCGTTTCGCTTCTATGCAGAACGCGAAAATGCTTTCGAAGCCTTCCGGCGCGGACACATCGACATCTATCCGGTCTATACCGCCAGACTCTGGGCCAATGCAACCCGCGGTGAACGGTTCGATAAAAACTGGATCGTCAAGCAGGAGGTCGTCAACCATCAGCCGCAGGGTTTCCAGGGTTTTGCAATGAACATGCGCCGCGCACCGTTCGACGACCCGCTGGTGCGGCGCGCTCTGGCCCACCTGCTCGACCGCGAACGCATGAACCGCACCCTCATGTTCGACCAGTACGTTATGCAGCGCTCGTATTTCGAGGACCTGTATGACGCGAACACCCCTAACCCGAATGAGCTGATCGCATTTGATAAGGAAGCTGCCCGCCGTTTGCTGCGCAAGGCCGGCTGGAACACCAATCCGCAAACCGGGATGCTCGAAAAAGACGGACAACCGTTAATTGTGCGTTTCCTGACACGCGATCCGAGCACCGACCGCTTTCTGGCCATTTTCGCCAACGACTTGCTGGATGTCGGCATCGGGTTGGAAATCGACCGGAAAGACTGGGCGGCATGGTCACGCGACATGAACAACTTTCATTTCGACATGACCTGGGCGGCATGGGGGGCTTCAGTTTTCAAAGATCCGGAAGGGATGTGGGCAGCGAAAGAGGCCGAACGCGAAGGCGGCAATAACATTACCGGATTCAAATGTGACGAAGTCGACCGGCTGATCGAAGAACTGCGCACTATTTTCAATGTGACAGAGAGACACGCCATCTGCCGCCGGATTGATGAACTGATCGTGGCCCAAACCCCCTATATTCTGCTCTGGAACAGCCCCTCAACCAGGCTGCTTTACTGGAACAGATTCGGCACACCACCAACCGTGCTGGGCAAATACGGTCGCGAAAATTCAGCCAACTGGCTGTGGTGGTATGATTATTTCGGCGCCGGGGCACTCACAGATGCAATGACGGGCGGCAGCTACCTGCCCCCGCGGCAGGCCGTTATCGATTTTGATGCCGTATTTACTAACCCAATGATCACACCGGCAGCAAAACAGGTGATCAAATGAAATTCTCCACTCTCCCGCATTTTCTGCATCAGACCGACAAAGCTTGCGACAAAGCTCGCGACAAAGATTTTCTGGTCTTCTGTCTGCCCTGCGTAGCTCGAAGAGCGAAGCGGAGTCTGCGGTCTGTGGTCTGCGGTCTGTGGTCTCTCCCGCATCCCGCATCCCCTCTGTCCCTTGTAACCTTGCAACCTTGCAACCTTGTAACCCTATCTCCTCTGTCCCTTGTAACCTTGCAACCTTGTAACCCTATCCCCCACATCCCAAGGACCCCCTAATGCAACGCTTTGATTACTTCATACGCCGCCTGCTGCTAGTAATTCCGACCTTTCTCGGAGTTACCCTGGTGGTGTTTGCGCTGATCCAGTTTGTGCCGGGCGGCCCGGTAGAGCAGGCCATGCTGCAAATGCGCGGCATCGGCAGCGGCGAAGGCGGTGCGATTGCCGCCGACGGCGGGGCCATCTCGCCCGAGATGCGCCGGCAGCTCGAAGCCCACTACGGCTTCGATCAGCCGTTTTTCAAGCGCTACTTCACCTGGCTGGTAACCCATCGCATGGGTCTGACAATGCCCTCATACCGCTTCCCCGACCGCACCGCATGGCAGCTTATCCGCCGCCGCTTTCCGGTCTCCCTCATTTTCGGCCTGACCGGTTTCCTGCTCAGTTATCTTGTATGCATCCCGCTCGGCATAGCCAAGGCACTGCGCCACGGCAGCCGTTTCGATATAGCTTCAAGCATCATCGTGTTTACCGGCTACGCGATCCCGGTAGTCGCATTTGGCATGCTCCTGAAAGTGCTGTTTGCCGGAACCGTCGACCGTTACTGGGATATCCTGCCGCTGGGCGGTCTGCAATCTGAACATTATTATACGCTGTCCGCTTTCGGCAGGATTGTGGACCGCGCCAGACATATGCTCCTGCCTGTCCTGTGCTATGTGATCGGTAACTTTGCCGTGCTGACACTGCTGATGAAAAACTCACTGTTCGACCAGATCAGCGCCGATTATGTGCGTACCGTTCTGGCAAAAGGCGGCAGTTTTAAACGCGCGGTCTGGCGGCATGCCCTGCGCAATGCGCTCATCCCGATTGCCACCGGCTTCGGCGGCATCCTTACCGTGATGTTTGCCGGCGCCGTCATAATCGAACAGATTTTTGAAATCCCCGGCATGGGCCGGCTCAGCCTTGAGTCGATCGTCACCCGCGACTATCCGGTGTTCATGGCAACTCTGGCCCTGACCGCGATTCTTGGCATGCTGGGCAATATTCTCTCCGATCTGGCCTATTTGCTGATTGATCCACGAATCACTTTTATGAAGAGCCAATGAAGAAATTTAACATAAATCCGGTGACGCTGAAACGCTGGCGGCGTTTTCGCCGTCACCGCCGCGCGTGGTATTCCCTGCTGCTGCTGGGTGCCCTCTTTACGCTAAGCCTTTTTGCTGAACTGATCTGTAACGACCGCCCGCTGGCACTGCGCTGGAATGACCGCTGGCATTTTCCCGCCTGGCGCTTTTATCCCGAAGATACCTTTCTTGAAAATGAGGTCTTCACCCGGCCGGACTATAAACAACTGCGGGAACATCCCGCCGCGCAAGGCAGCCGCTTTATCTTTGCACCAATACCTTTCGGCCCGTATGAAACGATCGCCCCTGAATCAATTCCGGGAGAACCCGGCGTTGAACTGCATTGCCTGGCGGTGCCGGGAATGCTGGCAGTCTATGTGCGGCCGGACCTGACAATTGCAAGAATTGACGGCCGGACTTTTATTGAGAATCCGTTTGCCTTGCATAACAGACCGCTTGATGAACTGCTGCCGGTTTCAGCGCAACTGAGCACCGCGTTAGAACAGCGCTTTGCCAACCATGCCGCGCCACATATGCTGGACGCACAGATCATTGCAGACAGCCGGGCGGTTGAAATAAGCCTGCGCGAATTTGCCCCGCGCCCCGCACCACCGCGCACAGTGCGTATCGACATCCGCGATCCTGCCCAGCTCCTTTCAATTACAGAAATCGCCCGGCTGGGCATTGAACAGGAAATCCTGCCTTCTTTCTGGCAGCAGCTTTCAACAGCACAGCAGGCCTATATCCGCAAGCGCGCGCTGGACAGTGAAAGCCCCGTGACCAGTCCCTTGGAAATACCGGCCGGTGGCAGAACGTGGCGCATAACCATCAGCACAGACGTCCCCCGCTGGCCGCATCCGCCGGTCAAAAACCATCTGATGGGTATCGACAGTGCCGGACGCGACGTTTTCACCCGCTTGCTTTACGGACTGCGCATCTCTCTTTCATTCGCGCTGCTGCTGGTGGTTTCCGCAATGGTCATCGGCAGTATCCTCGGCGGAATTCAAGGCTACTACGGCGGCAAAACCGATATCACCGGCCAGCGACTGACCGAAATATGGAGCGCCCTGCCGTTCCTGTATGTCATGATCCTGCTCGGTTCGGTCTACGGCCGCAGTTTCGGCCTGCTGCTGCTGTGCTATGCCCTGTTCAACTGGATCGGTCTTTCATACTATATGCGCGCGGAATTCCTGCGGCTGCGCAATCAGCCGTTCGTCGAAGCCGCCCGCGCACTGGGGCTGCCTACATGGAAAATTATGCTCAGGCACATCTTCCCCAACGCCCTGACCCCGCTGGTTACCCTCTTTCCCTTTGCGCTAGTCGGCGCGGTAACCTCGCTGGCCGGGCTTGATTACCTCGGATTCGGTTTACCCCCGCCCACACCAAGCTGGGGCGAAATGCTGCATCAAGCCCAGCAGTACCGCTGGGCCTGGTGGCTGATCACCTACCCGTCAGCAGCGCTTTTTGTTGTTATACTGCTGGGAGTCTTTATCGGGGAAGGCGTGCGTGAAGCATACGACCCCAAACCCTACAGCCGAATGGAGTGAGAAAGAATACGAGGTGCTGGAGTATTGGAGTGCTGGAGTGATGGAGTGCTGGAGTGATGGAGTATTGCTGTTCAGTCTCATATGAATACACCAGAAATCAGTCAAAAAAGAGCGAATGAAACTAAAAGACAAAACCTTACTAACCATCAGGAATCTATCCGTAACTTTTGACACCGAAGAAGGCCGGATTACCGCGGTTGACCGCGTTTCGCTGGATATTCCTTCCGGCAGCACCGTCGGGCTGGTCGGTGAGTCAGGCTGCGGAAAATCGGTAACCGCCCAGAGTATCCTGCGCCTGATCCCCTGTCCGCCCGGCCGCATTCCTGAGGGCGAAATCACCTTCGCAGAACGGAATCTGCTGGAATTGCCCGCGGCGGAACTGCGCCGGATCCGCGGCAACCGTATCAGTATGATTTTCCAGGAACCGATGACCTCTCTTTCACCGTTGCACAGCATCGGCGGGCAAATGCTCGAAGCAATCAACCTGCATCGTGATTTACCGCAAGATCAAGCCCGCCAGACGGTTTTGCAGGCCCTGCGGGATGTCGGACTGCCTGATCCGGCTGAACGCTTTCACGCGCTGCCGCATCAGCTTTCCGGCGGCATGCGCCAGCGTGTTATGATCGCCATGGCAATGCTGCTGAATCCGGCGCTGCTGATTGCCGATGAGCCGACAACCGCCCTTGACGTCACCCTGCAGGCACAGATTCTTGAACTGATGCGGCAGCGCCTCTCCTCAGGGCAGTCACTGCTGCTGATAACTCATAACATGGGCGTCGTATGGCAGATGTGCGAACGGCTGGCGGTAATGTATGCCGGACAGATTGTTGAAACCGGCCGCACTGATGATATTTTCAACGCGCCGCTGCATCCCTACACCGAAGCGCTGCTGCGTTCAATCCCGCCGCTTGACAAACCGGCGGAAAGACTGCCGGCCATTCCGGGACAGG
>PXDI01000184.1 GCA_003565095.1 PVC group bacterium
AATCCGTCGCCGACCGTCGCACGAAGCTCCTCAATCTGACCGCTGATGAATCCCGCTGCATCCATGTTTCAATCTCCTGCTTTTTATTGATTAATTAAAAGATCAGTGTATATTCTTCTGCCGTAATTGAAATCTTTTTTTAGGAGACAGGCTATTGACGTTTTCTGAGGTTTTCTCAGTAATGGAAGGCGCGAGTATATCTTTACCGGTAATGGAGATTACCGGACTGATTACGATCGTCTCATTATGCCTTGTTTTCAGATATAACCGGATTGGTCTGGTAACCGCTTACCTTTTCGCCTACCGCTGGGGATGGCTCTTTGTAAGCAGCCAGTACCAGACAGCACGAATTCCATATATCTGGTTTGGCGGAGCCGTAGCGGCTTTAACCGTTTTCAGTATGATCAGGGATACATCATTAGGGGAATAATTGATGCAGAAGTGGATTCTTTTTTTAGCAAGATATCTTGTGTTTTTAATCGCCGGCACAGCCGTTATTCATTTCGGAGTTCCACAAATCAAAGAGCGGGAATGGCTTACGAACCGTGGGGTTGAAGCCTTTTCAAGAAAGATCATAGGGGCGGAGGCGCGCGCAAAAACTAAACAGCGCCTCAACCAAGGCCTTGATTCCGTCAGGCAGGAGATGCAGACCGCGCAGCAGGCAACCCGTCCGGTGCAGACCGCCACGCCGGTCACATCTCCCGCAACAACCGTTGTCGGCCCGGCAGAGCAGCAACCCGCGCGCAGCAGGATTGTCAGCGCCAACCCCACCTGGGCCGTAGTCAACAGCAACCAGGCACCGCACTATGACCGCAGCGGCAGAAATCGCGGCAATCTGCCTTCAGGCACAATGCTTAGCGTACAGGATATCAAGAACAATCGCGGCGTAGAGCTGATAATCGGGCAGCGATTGGGGCTGTCTCCTACTTCACCGCTGATTCTGGTACGTAAAAGCGATGTAATGCTGCTCGGGGGGGACCCTGCCGCCATCAGTAACCAGGAAAAGCAGCTCAGAGCAAATCAGGCCCGCTTGCAGGCAGATATCAGTGAACGTGAAAATGAGTTTAGGAATGCCCTGCGGTCCGACAACCCACATGCCGATGATTACAACAAGGCGCTTGCAGCATACCGCGCATATAGCAGTGAAGTGCGTGATCTTCAGCAAAAGCGCGACGCCGCCAGCGGCCCGTCCAGAATGGATTATGCCGATAAGCTGCGCATGCTGTTGAGAGACGGCGCGGAGCTCAAAGACGCGCACGATGCCGCAAAAGCGCGGTACGAGCAGTGGAACGCGGCCAATCCCCCGCGCGATGCAGGCCGGGACGAAACGCTTGAGTCCTACCGGCGTCAATTGGCGGAAATTGAAGCTGAACTGGACTCTTAAACAATTATAGTATATTTTACAGTTAGATAAATTAAGGATAATTCGTATGGCGGATATACAGGTACAATGCGAAAGCTGCGGCAAAGCGGTGGTTGTTTCACAATACGCCGACCTAGGTAAGATTATTTGCCGTCAATGCGGGGAACCAATAAAGTCAGCAGCGGCACCGCCGCCTGCAAAACCGGCGAAAGCCGCACCAAAACCCGCAGTCGCAGCAGAACCGGCAGCCAAACCGGCGGCCAAACCGGCAGCCCACAAGCCCGTAAAACTGGGGCTGCGGCGCAAGCAAGAAGCGCCGCCGCCCGCAACCGAACCGGTCGCAGATGCCCCGGCACGCGACCCCAAGAAGAACCCCGGAGCACTGAACCGCGCCCCGGTCATTGCCGATGTCCGGGAACTGAATGCCAACCGGCCGCAGAAAAGATTCAGAATGACCGTTGAAATGTGGGCATTACTGCTGTTCATTGCCCTTGGTTCACTAATGGGCTTTTTACGCTTTGGCTCCATACTGCCATACGAATATCTCTCGATGATGATTGAGTTCTCCGGCATCGTGCTGCTGGTAATGCATCTTATTGTAGCCGTCTCGGCATTCAAAGATTCTGTGTTCGACGGCACACTCTGCCTGCTCGTTCCGGGCTATTCATTGTATTACGCACTTTTCTGCACCGAGGATATGTTTGTACGCGCAGTGTTTGCATCAATTCTGGTAGGCTTCGGCTACGACGGTTCGTTATGGATGGCGGATCAGGCACAAGCTGTATTTGTTGATGTGAAAGCCTGGATTGATTCAGGTGGCGGAAGCTGGTAAATTTTCTTCCAGCCAGTCAATTATATATTCAGCCACATCAGTCTTCGGCATACACGGCAGTTCCCGACTGGAACCGTCCGGCCATACCAGAACCACTCGGTTGGTATCAACCTCAAACCCGGCATCCGGTGCAGTCACATCATTGGCAACAATCATGTCCAGCCTTTTGGCGGACAACTTGCGCTGCGCCTCGCTTAGCAGATTCTCCGTCTCCGCAGCGAAGCCGACCACCAACCGGCTTCCTTTTATCCCTGCAAGCTGCGCCAGAATATCCGGGACCGGCTCCAGTGGCAGAGTCAAGCTTGTGCTGCTTTTCTTCTGTTTCTGCACGTGCACAACCGCCGGACGCCAGTCAGCTACCGCCGCAGCCATAACCAGCGCGTCAACTTTGTTGAAACCCGCCATCACTGCCCGCTGCATTTGATCGGCGGTCTCAACCATAATCAACTCGACCCCCCCGGGTGCCTTGATCGCCACCGGGCCGCTAACCAGCAGCACATCGTGACCGCGCAACTGCGCCGCAGCAGCAACGGCATACCCCATCTTTCCGCTGGAGCGGTTACTGACAAACCGAACCGGATCCACCGGCTCTCTGGTCGGTCCTGCTGTCACCATCAGCTTCATTCCGCTAAAACCTTTCTAACCTGATCTATTCATCAACTTTATGAAATAATACATGAGTTGTTTGCTTATATATCTTTACCACGGATTGCACCGATATCACGGATTTTTTATCACTCTTATCATTTATCCGTGGTTAAAATCTTTTCTCGTGAATCATTCAGGTTAAGCATTTTGCTCCTGCTCCTCCAGCAGCACCGCATGCCGCTTCCAGAAACGCTCGTCAACCTGCACCTCTCCGGCAGTCCATTTTATAAGCCCCTCACTTTTCAGCCTGCCAAGCATTCGGCTGAAAGTCTCGGGGGTGGCACTGATTGCCGCCGCGACCGACTGTTTGGATATTTCCATGTGAACTTTTGGACGGCAACCGTATTGCTCGTTCAAAAAGATACAAAACCTTTCCTCAACATCATAGGCCATCAAATATCTTACCCGATCGGTCAGATAGCGCTGCTTATTCATCAGCATCTTTATCCATTCGTCACGAAAACCGCGCTCATCAAGCAGATGCAGCAGATCACAGCGGGCAATTGCACATACCTCTGATTTACATAGAACCTCAGCAGTTACCGGATACACCGGCGATTCAAATAATACCACCTCAGCGAACACTTCACCCGGACGCACAGTCCTGATGACAACAATCCGTCCGTCAGGTGTACTCTTCTGCAATTGGATGCGGCCGGATATGAGAATAAAGAAACAGTCTCCGCCGGTGCCTTCACGAAAGAGCGTCTCACGCCGGGCTAACTGCCGGCGGATACTAAATTCAGCCAAACGCCGGCAGACATCATCATTCAACCCCCTGAACAGCGGAGCTTCTCGTAACAGATTGAGTAACAGTTTCTGTGACATGCAAGCACCTGCTTACGTTCCCGAACCATGGTGAATGGCAAAATAGTCGTTGATAATACTCCAGGCCTCTTCGGCCGTCTCTGCGTATTTGAAAAGATCAAGATCCGCAGGACATATCACGCCCTCGTCAACCAATGCCTGAAAATTCACCACCTTTTCCCAGAAAGCCCGTCCATACAGCACGACCGGCATGCGTTTAATCTTACGGGTCTGGATCAGAGTCAAGGTCTCAAATAATTCGTCCAAAGTACCAAAGCCGCCCGGAAATACCACCATTGCCCGCGCTCGTAATAGAAAATGCATTTTACGCACAGCAAAATAATGAAAGTTAAAACACAGCTCAGGGGTGATATAAGCATTAGGTTTCTGCTCAAAAGGCAGGGTTATATTCAATCCCACACTCTCCGCCCCGGCTTCATGCGCCCCGCGATTGGCGGCCTCCATAATACCCGGCCCCCCGCCGGTCACAATTACGCACTTTCCGCCTTTCCCGGTACAACTCTTTTCTGATGCAATCCGCGCAAACTCCCGCGCAGCTTCATAATATTCCGATGTTTCAAGACGTTTACGCGCCATACGCAGATTATCAGCAGCCGCAGCACTATCAGGGTTCGCCGCAGCATAACTCTCCGCCTCGGCAAGCTCCGCCTCGGCAACATCACGCGGCAAAGTCCGCGCACTGCCAAATGCAATAATGGTTGAATCTATCCCGTGCTCACTCTGCAGCAACTCTGGTTTCAGCAACTCCAACTGCAACCTTACCGCCCGCAGTTCGTTGCGGTTCAACAGTGCGGTATCCTCATATGCCTTAATATATGAGGGTGAATTCATCTGGGCCGCACTGTCATCAGAAAGCAAATCGCTGTTATTTGTCATTTTTCATCTCCGCATTATTTCAAAAAAGTTCATCCCCGCGTACCGTACCTGTGGTGCTTTCTGCGTCCTCATCCACAAAGGGTTCAACAGACAGCTCATCCCCTTTTTTAACCAGCACTTCGATGCGATGCTCAACATCATTCAATTTGGCATTACACCAGTGTATCAGCTTCTGCCCCTCCTCAAAACGCTCTATCATCGTCTCAATCCCCAGCTTACCGCCTTCCATCTCGCCGACTATCGCTTCCAGCCGCTCAAGCGCCTTGTCAAAGCCCGGTTCCTGCTCTTTTGCCTTGGCAGTCATAATCGCACCCCTTCTCTTATCAGTCTAATGTTCACAATTAACACCGTTGAATCCATAGCACAGTTGCCCGACATACTCCAGCGCTTTCACAACTTCCTTGAAAAACACGGCCAATACCTCTATTAACAATAGCAACGCTTAGGAATAATATTGTCATATAACTGACACGAAAGGTTTTGAATGAAGATAATAAGATTAATACCCTTGTTGACTGGATTGCTTTTTGCGTTACCGCTGGTAGCCGCCAACGACCAATCCGCCCCTGCCAAAGTGTTGATCCTGCTGGCGGAAAGATTCAATGTGCAGGAATATTATGGCGGCTGGGTGCCGCTGACGGCACTTGGGTACAACATAGATGTTGCCGGCATCGAAACCGGCACTGTGCACGCCAACCCTGACCGGCCTTCGGAACGCGATACAGAAGCCAATATATCACTCGAACAGGTCAACCCGGATGACTATATCGGCCTGTTCATCCCGGGTGGCTACAGTCCGGGTAATCTGGAAAAACACGTCAAGGCGCTTGAAATTGTCGAAACGTTTATGAAGGCCGGCAAACCGGTTGCCGCGGTCTGTCACGGCCCGCGCCTGCTCATGCGCACCGGCACACTCAAAGACCGTAATTTCACCTGCCTGTTCTCGCTGCCGAATGAAATAGCCGACCTTTGGATATCAAAACCTTTCGGCAACTATCTTGATCAGAATGTCGTGATCGACCGCAATCTTGTTACATCGCGCTACCCGAACGATATGGCGGCTTTCTCAATTGCAATGGCCCAGGCATTTGAACGCGCCGGCGGCACACCGGTCAAACTGCCGGAAGCCCCGGTAGTTATTATTGAACAGGAAACAACTCCGCACCGCCGCTGGTTCTACAGCCAGTTGCGCACCTTGGGGATGACCGTTCAAACCTATGACCTTTCCAGCAATATTGCTGAACCAATCGAAAACGCTATCGTGCTGGTGAATCTGGATACCGCCCTGCTCCAACCGGAGTCAATCTTGATGCAGATCATTGATGCTTCAGCGGTGCTCTTTTCCCCCGGCGGCTGGCAGCCGCCGGAATATGCCGGCCGTATAGGTGGCGAAACCGATCTTGAGGATGCAATCAACATTGCCGCGCTCTACAGTACTGCCATCAACTCAGGAACAACCACGATCCCGCCACCGCTTCAAGACACCCCAACGCCAGCCGCTGTGCAACTGCCGGAAACTGCGTTTGAGCCGGACGGTGAATATGCGGCTATTCTCGCGTTACGTGAAGGATTCGATGAGCAGGCGGCTGTCACATGGCTGACAAGCTTTGAGCAGCTCGCCGTCTCACCGGTGCTGATTGTCGGCCCGCAGGCAGGTACAGTCGAAGGGATGAACCGCGGCAGCGCAATTACGCATGCCGCCTATACAGATGATATCAGGCTTGCCGCCGGAGCCTTGATTGCTGCACCCGGCGGACTCTGGCCCGAAGACGATGAGCGGGCACGCCAACGCGACGATGTCGAATGGCTACGTGAACAAGGAAAGCGGGATATAGTTCGCGAAGAGTGGCTGATTCACGCCCATCAAAACGGCGCAGTGCTTTTCTTGACCGGCTTTGATGCACTGCGCCTCGGGCGACGGGCTGAATTTTCAGGAATGCAGTTTGCTGCTCCTGAGCAAACCATGTGGAGCTTTGGTAGAAACGGCGGACGCTACCATCGTGACGGCAGTGCCACACGTTCAGGAGAAAGAATCTTCTCCTGCCGCAACTACGCCATCGAACCGGCCGTTGAATTGTGGCGCAAAGCGGTGCAAGAGCAATAGACTACTTCACCGGACACCCCGGCGGGATATCCCCGTCGGGTGCCAGCAGCACCAGCCCCCCTTCGTGCGATGCGGCCAGCAGCATGCCGCATGACTCAACACCGCGAATTCTGGCGGGCTTAAGATTGGCGACAACCAGAATCATCCTGCCGGGAAGTTCATCCGGACTGTAATGCTGCGCAATCCCCGCAACAAGCTGACGCTGCTCAACACCAAGATCAATCTGCAGCTTCAAAAGCTTGTCAGCGCCGTCAATCTTCTCCGCTGTCAAAATACGCGCCGTGCGCAACTGCACCCGGCCGAACTCACTGATATCAATCAATCCGTCCGCAGCCTTATCCGCCGCCGGTTTCGTTTGTTCCATTTTTAGATCCTCGTTATCTGATGAAGGTTTCTGCGCACGCGGAAATAACTGAATCATCTCACTGATCTGCGTTCCGGCCGTCAAGCCGCCCCAATGATGCAGCCGTTCAAACTGCGGCGGATCCACACCCAGCCCCAGCGCCTTACGTAAGTCGATCATTTTTCCCGGCATCACGGGATAAAGCATGCCGCTGACAATTCGCAACAGCTCCGCAACAGTATACAAGACCGTAGCCACCCGCTCGCGATTGGCGGGCTCTTTCACCAGAGACCAGGGCTGCTGCTGCTCCAGATACTGATTTGCACGCCGGACAACCGCCGCCAACCCCTGCAACCCCAAATCAAGACGCATCGCCTTAACACTTTGCAACATCCCTTCAGCCGCGGCAACCGCCGCCCGCTGTAAATCGTGCTCCGCCTCCGTCAGCGTAAGCGCCTCCGGCACCTTGCCACCGAAATCTTTTTGAATCAATTTCATAACACGGTTCAACACATTACCCAGATCATTCGCCAGATCCGCGTTGTATTTCAGAATAAACGCCTCTTCAGTAAATGATGCATCCTGCCCCAGCGACATCTCACTCATCAGAAAATAACGGAATGCGTCAACGCCGAAACGCTCAATACAGTCCATCGGATTGACAACATTCCCCAGTGACTTGCTCATCTTGGTTTTGCCCGTCAGCCACCATCCATGCGCAAACACCGTCCCGGGCATCGGCAGATTCATGGCTTTCAGCATCGTCGGCCAGTAAACCGTATGGGTTGTCAAAATATCCTTGCCGATCAATTGCAGCGAAACCGGCCACCAGCGCTTGAAATGCTCATCATCCCCCCGGTAACCTATCGCGCTGATATAGTTAACCAGCGCGTCAAACCAGACATATGTGACAAAATCCTTATCAAAGGGCAGCTCAATCCCCCAGCTCATACGGCTTTTGGGACGTGAAATACAAAGATCCCCCAAAGGCTTACGCAGAAACCCGAGCGTCTCATTGCGGCGCATCTCTGGCTGAATGAATTCCGGATTGTCATTGATATACTGAATCAACCAATCCTGATATGCGCTCATACGGAAGAAATAATTTGTCTCGCGTATTCGTGTAATATTCGGCAGATCCTCGGGATTCTGCCCTTCCGGCAAATCTTTTTCCGTTACAAAAGTCTCGCTGCTGACATCGTACCAGCCGTCGTAATCCGCCTTATAGATTTCACCTCTGTCATACAGATCCTGCAGGATTCCCTGAACAACTTTAATGTGACGGTCTTCCGTGGTGCGGATAAAATCGTCATTGGTGATTTCAAGTCTCTGCCAGGCTTCCTGAAAACGCACCACGGTGCGGTCGGCCTGTTCCCGCGGCGACATCCCGGCCTTATCCGCAGCCTGCTTGACTTTCTGCCCGTGCTCATCAGTGCCTGTCAGAAAATGGGTTGGAACGCCGGCCAGCCGGTGATACCGCGCCAGTACATCGGCCAGAATCGTAGTATAGGCATGCCCGATGTGCGGCTTGTCATTAACATAATATATCGGTGTTGTTACGTAAAAATAATCCTTATTCATTCTGAAAAGCGATCCTTCCTGCATGTTTGACGGCATAATCTAACCAAATCCGCCATCATTGTAAAGATTCGACACAGCAGATAAGGATTGACTATCAACCGGCACTGGTTGATAAGAATCAGGCTTGCATTCAACAAATA
>PXDI01000112.1 GCA_003565095.1 PVC group bacterium
GTCAAAGAACACATTGGCACATGAGGTTGGTCATTGCCTCGGATTGTACGACTTGAAATCGCCACTAAGCAACGACCAAGAAAATATTATGTGGTGGATATATGATTCAAATAAGTGGCGGCTAAGAAAAGGGCAATGGGATGCCATTCAAGGAGATAGGGGTCAGCCCTCAAAAATAAACTTTACAGCGTTGGTTGTTTGTGCGATGTTGCCGGCAAGCATGTGAATTAGGAGGGCTGGACATGGCAAGACAATTACGGGTTGAATATCCTGGGGCAATTTATCATGTGACCTGCCGGATGGTGGGCGATTGGAAGACGGAAAAGACGGCGCTGTTCAAGGATGACGCAGACCGGGAACGGTTTATAGAACGGCTTTCCGAGCGTGTGGAACAGTTCCATATCCGGCTTTACCTGTTCGTCTGCATGTCCAATCACTTTCATCTAGTTTTCGAGACGCCGGAAGCGAACTGCTCAAAGTTCATGCAGTCGCTCTCAACGGCTTATACTGTTTATTATAATTTGCGCCATGATCGCCACGGTCACTTGTTTGACGGTCGTTTCAAGGCCAAACTGGTAGAAGGCGACGACTACCTGCTCGCGCTCTCCCGCTATGTTCACCTGAATCCGGTGCAGGTTGTGTCGATGAAAGACAAACCGATCAAGGAACGCATCAAATACCTGCGTTCTTACCGATGGAGCAGTTATCCTGGTTACATCGGACAATGCAAGGAGCTGGACTTTGTGGACTACGGCCCGCTTCTTGGAGAGATGTCCGGTAAACGCAGCGAGCGGCCGAAACGCTACCGTCAGTTTGTGGAAAGTGGTCTGGCTGAATCGGATCCGTCTTCGCCAGGAGGCTTCGACGCGACAAGCGATGACTTGAAAGCCGCGCTGAAGGAGTCGCCGCGAAGTATCGGCAGCGATGGCTTTAGGGCGTGGATTGATGAATTGTATCAGAAACGCATTGAGACGCATGCCCGGCCGGAAGATGTATCTTTCCGGCATATAACAGAACCGTTGCCGGCAAAAGATGTTTTGGCAGTCTTGAGCGGGATATTTGATGTTGAAGAAGGAGCGTTTCTGCGGCGCAGCCGCAGCTCTGCAATGAGAGCAGTTGCGTCGTATTATCTGATCCGTTATTCTGGAATGAGCCAGCGTGATGCTGCTAAGATGCTGAACATTGGTAGCGGGGCGGCTGTCTGCAACCAGCTCAAGAGTCTGCCGGAGAAACTGAAAGATCGGGGCTTTCGTAAGGCTTTTCAGAAGGCAGATGATCAATTGAAAAAGCTGAGAAAAGACCACTGCAAAAAGGGCTGAAAATAAATCAATAAAGTTTATTATGAAGGGCTGACCCCTATCTGGACGAAAATAAATCAATAAAGTTTATTATGAAGGGCTGACCCCTATCTGGACTGAGCCGACTATTGAATGAAGCATGTCACTACCATTGAGCGTTGATGTTGAGGGTGACTGTTCTCACATCAGCGCGGGCGCAATTTTTGCTACGACCGGTAGGGTTTGCGGATTGGGTAGATTCCGGCAATGCGCAGTTCGGTGCAGTATTGTCCGGCCACGTGCAGTGCGCGTTTGACGTTGGGCTGTGATGGTGTGCCGACGATATCCACCAGAAAGGCGTATTGCCGCGGACAGCCGCGAATCGGCCGCGAAATTATTCGTGACAGATCAATTCCATCGTTTCTGAAAGCTTCAAGGAATGTGCATAATGCGCCGGGGTTGTTGGGAATGCGGACGGCGAGGGTGATGCGGTCGGGGTTTACCGGAGTTTTCTGTCGGCGGCTGATCACGGCGAAGACGGTGAGATTCTGCACATCTGCTTCAACCGGATAATGCAGTACATTCAGTTTATACATTGCCGCCAGTTTGCGGCTGCCGAGAGCGGCGGCGTCCGGTTGGCGTGCGGCCTGTTCGGCGGCGGCGGCGGTGCTGGCTTCAACATGCCGTGTGATGCGCGGCAGGTGTTTCTTGATCCATGAACTGCAATGTTCCAATGGCGCGAAATGTGAATAAAGGTTGCGTGGACGGATGCCTTTATGTCCAAGCAACGCCAGTTTTACGTCAAGCGCAAGCTCTTCTTCAATCCAGATGCGCGGCTTGTTGGCCAGCAGGATGTCGATTGTTTCATAGATTGCGCCGCCGGAGGAATTCTCCATCGGGACAATCCCGCGTGCGTCGCTGTGTTTTGCCACATATGTGCATACATCCAGAATGGTTGGAAGTGCAATATGCTCGATTTTGCTGCCAAAACGCTTTTCGGCAACCAGGTGCGAATAGGTTCCCATCGGCCCCAGAAAAGCTACACGTTTAATTGTCATTTCATTCTCCAATAGGATTTTCTGTTGTTCAACTGACATTAAAAGCAGATCAGCGCCGGAAAAGCAAGAGTGTCGGATAGCTTCTTCTGACTTGACTGGTGGGCGAAAAGCGGACAGGCTGACAGCCTTATGAATCAGGAAGAAGCCATAATAGCCGGTCAGTGTGACCGCGGCGGCGGGTATCGTGAGCTGGTGCTTGCGTCTCCGCGGATTGCCGCCACGGTGCGTCCGGGGCAGTTTGTGCATCTGCGTATCCCGGATTTACACGGGGCGGTATTGCGCCGTCCGTTCAGTATTTACCGTGCTGCGGGCGACAATCTGCACATTCTGTATAAAAACGTCGGTCTCGGCACGACGGCGATGAACCGTTTGGAAGAGGGCCGCCAGGTAAGTATCCTGGGGCCGCTCGGCAACGGTTTCCCCCTTGAGTTGAATGACCGGCAGCCGGTTCTGGTGGCCGGCGGCTACGGGGTGGCCCCGCTCTATTATCTTGCCGAAAAACTGCGTGAGAAGGGGCGCCTGCTGGTGGGCGGGCGTACAGCGCAGGATATTCTGTTGATAGATGAGTTCACCAAACTCGGCTGGCAGGTTGAGGTTGCCACTGATGACGGCTCTTCAGGCCGGCGCGGGATGGTTACTGTTCTGCTGGATGAGTTGCTGGACACCGCGCCGGCGGGGCGCTGTGTGTTTTATGCCTGCGGTCCGGATGGCATGCTCAAGGCGTTGGCGGAGCGGGCGCTGGCGCATGGTCTGCCGGCGTGGCTGTCGCTTGACAAGCATATGGGGTGCGGGGGGGGGGCATGTCTTGCCTGTGTTACGCGTATACGCACAGATGACGGCTCTGAGTCATGGGAAAGAGTTTGCAAGGATGGGCCGGTTTTTGCCGCGCGGGAGGTGGTTTGGGAATGAATGCTGCTACTCAGCCCGATATCAGTGTGAAGCTGGCCGGACTTGAGCTGAAGAATCCGGTAATGGTTGCTTCAGGTACTTTCGGTTACGGTCGTGAATATGCGGATCTGGTTGATCTGAACGGGCTGGGCGCCATCATGGTTAAGGGGATTTTGATGGAACCGTGGGAGGGCAACCGCACTCCGCGGATGGTGGAGGTGCGCGGGGGGTTGATAAACGCCATTGGCTTGCAGAATCCCGGGGTGGAATATTTTATAAAAGAGGAGCTGCCTTTTTTGCGGCAGTACGACGTGCCGGTGATTGTGAATGTATGGGGGCGGACAATCGATGAATATGCGCAGGTTTGTGCGCGGCTTGACAGTGAGCCGGGAGTTGCGGCGCTTGAACTGAATGTTTCATGTCCGAATGTTAAACACGGCGGGTTGGCTTTCGGGGCGGATCCCGCCATGCTGGCGCAGGTGGTAAAGGCGGCCCGTGATGTCACAAAGCTGCCGTTGATTCCCAAGTTGTCCCCGCAGTTATTCGCGATCGGCGAGTTTGCCAAAGTGGCTGAGGCCAACGGGGCCGATGCCGTTTCCCTGACCAACACCCTGCCGGCGATGGTAATTGATGTGGAGACGCGCCGACCGGTGCTGGCCAATAAGATCGGCGGACTTTCGGGGCCGGCGATTCATCCGGTGGCGGTGAAGCTGGTCCGTGATGCCGCCTGTGCTGTGAAAATTCCTGTGATAGGCATGGGCGGAATTGAAAATGCCGCTGATGCGTTGGAGTTTATCATAGCCGGCGCGAGTGCGGTAGCGGTCGGAACCGCCAACTTTTCCGAGCCGCAGACGGCGCTGCAGGTGGTTGACGGCATTCGCGAATATATGCAGCGGCATGGATTTGATTCTCTCGCCGGTCTTACCGGATCGCTAAATATGGAATAGGGGGAGGCGGTGAAATCCGGGGCACGGGGGTGCGTTTCTCGTTAAAGACGGACAGAATACCAGTTACGGATAATGTCCAATATCCAGCAAGGAATAACCAACCGATCAAGTGAAGACACAATGAAAACATTGTCAATGCAGGAACAACCAGAAAACGGCAAGGAGCGGAACTCCGCTCAACGTGGGTATTGGATATTGCCGGTGTTGATATTGTTCGCTATTGTGATAGCCGTGTTGCTGGTATGGATTCCTTTTGATGCTGCGCGGGTGCAACGGGCGATTCCTTCTTCGGCCAATTTTATCAGCCGCCATTATGCGCTGGCGGAGCATGTTGATGATTGGGTGGAAAATGAACTCGTGCAGGCGGCATTGACGGCGGGCGGTGTGGAAATTGCTGAAATCCGGGATTTTCTGGATACATTTTGGGGCCGGTTTCTGTTGCGGGTATATGGCGGCCGGTTGACGTATGTGGCGCGGTTGCCGGGGATGGATCCCGGGGGGCCCCCGATGGTGCTGCTCTCCGGCTGGGGCGGCTGGCGCGGGCAGGTGCTGCGCTGGATTGCCGAACTGGGTGTTTTGCCGGATATTGACAAGGTGACATGCAGTGACGGCCGTCTGATCTGGCAATGGCGTCAGACTGTCGGGAATGATAATCTGCGCTTGACCGCGGCTTTTACTGACGGGGTGGTGTTGTTGTGTCTGTCTGAAGACGGGCGGGGCCTGGAGTGGATCAGGCGCCGGATAGAGCGCGGGGTGCCTTCGGGCGTTCCAGACAAAGCTGTCGCTGAATCCCTGCCGCAGCTTGCCGGACAGCCGGCAACCAATCAGTTCTGGTGGCGGATAAAAACTGCTAAAGCTTTTGAGTGGGCGGAATTTGCATTGGAGTTGGATGATGGCCGAATACAGCTTTACGGCAATGTTTCTGAATTTTACGAATTGGAAAGCGGTGCTGTCATGGGCGCTGCACTTGGTCCGTTACTGCATGGCGATGTTAATGCTGCGCTGGTAATGCCGGCGGGGCATCTGGGTGTGCTGGCCGGTTTTCTGCCGGATTCCGCCAGTCATTTGCGGCAGGTGATCGGCAACTGGGCGCAGTCAAATCTGGCCGCGCGGGAGCCGCTGGCTTTGGCGCTGTGCGGCGGAAAGCGTTCCGGGCGTATCTTCGGCTTGCGGGTTCCGGCGCTGTTACTGGCGTTGCCGGCCGGCGCAGCCGGCGGAATCGCGCCGGTGTGGGAATTGATCGACGGGATTAATCAGACCACAGGATGGGGGCTTGTGATGTATCCCGATCCGGCGGCGGCGGATTTTCATGTTATCGGTACAACCGGGGAGCAGGGCTTGTTTACAGATGTATTGCCGATTCAGGAACGTCCGGTTGTGACGCAAACTGATGAATATCTGTTACTGATGAGCGCGCGCTCGGCGCTAAGCAGTTCCGCCGTCATACCGTCTGATGAGCATTGGACGCGCCATACACCGGATGAAGGTTTGGGGATGTTGTGGATTGATCTTGCTGAAAGCGCGCGGGTATTAAAGCATGTGGTTGCGGTTGTACGGCTGGCCGGGATGACCAGCCGGTCACCGGCGGCAGAGCAGGCCGGCAACATTGCCGCTGAGGCAGTCCCATGGCTGGATGCCTTTCAGGGACTTGGTTCCGTTAGCGTGCAGGCGCATTCCGTTGCGGATAAGTGGCATGTTTATATGATTTATGAATCAAGTCTGTCGAGATAGGCCTGCGGATCAACAGGTTTGATAATGGGCTGGGTTTTTGTAGTGGTTGACGCCATCTGCCACTTGCTGCTTTTGATGCTGAAATCAACCTCTTTCTCGCACAGTGCAATATTCCTGATGTGATAGGTAATGCGGTCAAGTGCGCGCAAATACTCACTGAAGAAAAACGCCGAGAGCGGTGAAACCTGATGGGCGGCCACCTTTTGTGCAAAATTATTGCGGGTGGTCTCACTTTGCGTGCTGTAACCATCAAGCGCCACAAACAGTTCATCAACGAGCGCCTTGTGTTTCCCGTTTTCGGTGACAAGACAGCTGCCAAGCTTGGCAACCAATTGGTAAGCCAGCAGGTAGGTCGAAAACAGCTTTTCAAAACTGTCGGCATCTACCAATGCTTCTACTCCTAAAGAACTGCGGGCTACCGAAATCTGGCTGATTTCGTCAATGTGATCACCAATCCGCTCGATATCGGTCATGCAACGGTTAATGAGCTGCATCAGAACAACCTGGCGGCGCGAAAGATAACTCCGGGCCAAATGCCGCAGGTAACTTTTCATTGACAGCTTGATTTCGTTGATGGCTTTTTCATTCTGCTGAATCATTCGCAGTTCGGCTTTATCTACACCGAAAAACAGGTGTGCGTCCCTGCGCATGCTGCTGGTGGCCAGCATTAATGTGCGTTGCAATTCCCTAATGGATGCCGCCAGTGCCTGCTCCGGCAGTTTGAGCAGCAAGGGGTCAAGGTAACTGGCCGCCGGGGCGGGTTCGCGGCTGCTCACCAGTCGTCTAACCAGCCATACAAAAGCGGGAATGAAAGGAAGTAAGAGCAGTGAGCCGACAATCATAAGCGTGGTGTGCAGATTGGCTGCCTGTCGCACCAGGGACGGTGAGCTCCATTGTGCCGTGCGGATCAACCATGGCGCGGCGACGATACCGACTGTTACATTAAATATATTAAACAAGAGGTGTGTGAATGCGCCGCGCCGCGCCTCGATGTTGGTGCCGATGCTACTTAAAAGCGCCGTAATACAGGTGCCGATTGATGCGCCGAGAATAACTGGATATACCTGCCAGATGGAAGTGAAGACACCGGCGGAAATCAGGGCGAAATTCATGCCGAGTATCGCGCCGCTGCTTTGAACAATGGCGGTCAGCAGAACGGAGATCAATATGCCGGTCAGCATGCCGGGCAAGGTTGATCCGTCAATGCCGGTCAGCAGCGGGGCCAGTAGCTCACGATGGGGGCGTATGGCTCCACTCATGGTGCGCATTCCCAGAAAAAGCAGGCCAAAACCTAGTAGGGCGCGTCCGAGCGCCTTGCCTGTTTTTGAAGGCGTAATCATCGAGTACAGTAATCCTAACGCCATGGCGGCAAAGCAGTAATCATCCAGCCGGAAAGAAACAACCTGCATTGACAGGGTTGTGCCGAGATTGGCGCCGAAAACCGGCGCAGCGGCACGTGTAAGAGTGAGCAATCCGGCATTTATGAAGCCCGTCAGCATTACCGTGGCTGCGCTGCTGTGCATCAGGAATCCCATTACGGTGCCCAGCGCAAATCCGGGCAGGCGGTGGACGGTGGCGGCAGAAAGGATTGTACGCAGGCTGGTTCCGGCGGCCACCCGTAGCTCTCCGGTCATTACATTCATGCCGAAGATGAATAGCGCCAAACCGCCCAACACCTCGAAAACAAGAAAAAATATCTCACTACCATTCATATAAACACCATCTTTATTGAACAATTTTCTAACACAAACTGCTTATGGAATCCAGCAATTACGCGATGCGAGCAGTAATTCGTTGTTGCGGGCAGCATGCTCGATAACATCGCCATAGCGATTGCGGGTTTCGACAAAGCTTGCGACAAAGGAGAAAACACCCGAGAAACCCGGAAGCGTCTCATAAGAACCGCGGTTAATTTATGCAGATGGCTTGCTCTGCCGGGGGGATGTGTTAGTGTATTGCGCATGAGTCTTTTAGGTAAAAGCAGAATTTTGTTGGTAATGGCTGTGCTTGGGCCCGCCGGCTGTCGTTCTCCATTGAAAATGCAGCAGGCGGCTGACCGCGCGGCGTATGATGCGATTGGCATTGTGCGTACGGAGTTGGCGATGGACGATGTGCCGTTTAGTGTTGAAATGCCCGGCGAAACATTGCGCCGCAGGCTGATTGAGCAGCAGTTGCTGCCGGCAACTGCCCCGTTGGCTTCGCGGCCGGAGGATCTTCCCGCAGTAAAACGCTGGAAACCGGAGTATCTGCCGTCTGTCGCGGCAATTCCGGATAAAGCTGTCCTGGCTGAACAGGAACTGCCCGTGTTCGGTCTGAATGATGTTTTGCAACTGGCGGCCGAGGGCAGCCGGGAATACCAGACCCGTAAGGAACGCCTTTTTCTGGCCGCTTTGTCGCTTGATCTGGAAGAAGAGGAATTTCGCGGCACGGTGGCCGGAATGCTGGCGGCCAGAGGCAGCGCAGATATGAGCGGGGAAGAGGATGTGCGCGGCACGGCACTCGAGTCATCGCTTTCATTCGGCAAAGTATTCAAAAGCGGAACCCAACTGGCGGCGGATCTTACCGTGGATGTTGTCCGGCTGCTGACGGCACCGAAAGCTTCCGCACTGGGCCTGCAACTCGACACCAGTATCACTGTTCCGCTGGGGCGGGGGGCCGGCCGGCATATTGCCGCCGAGCAGCTTACCCAGGCAC
>PXDI01000252.1 GCA_003565095.1 PVC group bacterium
CCTTCTCTTTGAAACAACAGATTTGCCTATCGGGCCTTTGTCGGACAAAATCATAATATATGATGCTTGCAGCACGTCGGTGTTTAACTTCACGATAATTATTCATCACGAAAACGGTCATCGCCAGTCTTTTCAATTTCCCAATGAACACGGCGGTTGGGGAGCTGGGTTGGATTATGACGCAAATAAAGATGCGGATGAAGACTATGTTCACGATGATTGGGCGGCAGGCGGTGTTTCATTCAGTCTGAGTAGAATGGCGTTGTTGACCAGATATGATAAGGTTGCGGCGAATAAGTGTCCGGACCCGCCGGAGGCCACATTTAGTCCCCACACCCCGCCTAGGCGGGGTAAACTTACTCGATACGATATCTACAGCCCGCTTAATCCCGACACAAGATAATCAGCACTTTATGCAGGCTATATCGTCGCGGGTCAGCGTTTTCTGGAAGGGCGCGCCCTTCCAGAAATACGTTGCACCCGCTGGTTCTCTCCATAGTGGGCCCTTTCTTCCCGCAGCAGATGCAGGCAGTGTGCATTCAAACTCTCGCCTTGACGCATGGCGTCAATGGCAAGGGCTTTGTGCAAATCCTTGCCCACGCGGACAACGAATCGGCCAGAGTAGTCTCTTCCCGCAGTTTCTGCGGGAAGAGGCTCTCCATCCTGTTCGTATATCTGAACCCATTCCTCGGCCGCCTGACAGAGCTCGCGATACACCTGGGCCTCGTCGTCTCCGTGAATGCCACCGAGCATAAGGCCAGGACATGTTCCTACGTAGCACTGGTCCTCTTCCGACCATTCAACAATCTTGAGGTATCGATCAGTCGTTTTCATTCTGTCACCTCACGCACTGCTTTCTCAACATCTCGCTCCTGATACCGCTTCGCATCATGCGAAGGGCTGCCGCTGAGTGTAATCTTCGTTCCTTTGGCGTGGGTGAAGTTGCGATGGCTACCCTTGCCGCCGCGATCCACGAACCCAGCCTTCTTCAGGTCCCGAATTAGCTCACTTATCTTCTTTGGCATGGGAGCATAGTACTATAGTGATACTACATGTGTCAATAGGCAGATCGGTAATCTTTCCGGAGAGAACCAACTGCTTTACAGATCAACTCCAGTACCGGCAATATTTCTCCAGCGCACCGGCAACAGCGTCGATATTCTGCGGCGGAACATCGGCGCGCACCTCGATTTTGAACATTAACCCGCCGTCTTTGGAGCCAAGAGTTTTTACCTCATACTCAACCAGTTCCCGAATCTCCCCGGGGGTTCCAAAAGGCAGTGCGTGCTGCCGGTCGAAATCAAGATCAATGCAAACCCGGCCCTTGAATTCCTTGGCCAGATTATCCACCCCGTTGGCTTGATCCTGCGGGTTGATTATATTCGGCGCAATTTCATTTATCTGGTCGGCAATATCCATGACATATCCATCCATATGAAAATGGGTAATGCATCCGGCCCGCTGCGCCATGCCGTGCAATTCCTTGTAGCATGGCAGCGCCCATTGCCTGAAGCATTTTGGACCAATCATTGAACGATCCTGCGCGCCCAGGTCCTCGGGCAGACCGATCGTCTCCACTCCGGCCTTGATCCAGTTTCCGACCGCGGTGCGGTTCAGTTCATGCACTGCCTGATAGAGCCGCATGAAATCATCCGAAGGATCCATCATGTCGCACATGAAATTTTCAAACCCGCGCAGGTATTCCAGGCGTAACAGGAAATAACCGTGATCAAGCGATCCGCGTGGACGTTCCCCAAATTTCTTTGCTGCGGCAACTCTTATAGCGGCTTCATCGAAATCCACCGGATCCTGTCCGCCGTTATAGGATTCGGCCGGAGGGGGAACAAATGCGGCCAGCGCCGCGTCATCCTCCAGCGGATGTTCGATGATTGTGCCGACAAACCCGTACTGGGTTGTGCGCCAGACGCAGCCCCACGAATCGACATAATCTCCTTCCGGATTCTCCTTTTTATCCCATGGACGTTCCGCCAGTTTTCGCCAATCACCCGCTTGATAAGTTGGCCATGTCTGCGGATGCGCCAGCACCACTTTTTCCAGCTCGCGGCCATAGCGCATCCAGTTGGCCTTGTGAATCATTATCGAATAAGGGATATATTCCGGCTTTTGAAAAAGTGCAGCGCGGCGCCAGTTTTGGTAATGTGTCATTGTTGTTCCGTTGATTATTTTCTGCTGATTACTTTACTAAAGCTGTTTTTCAGTTTCCGATTGCATGCAAATGGATATTACTGCGCACGTAGATGCGTTCGCGCCCCAGCGTGAAAGCCCCGCCACCACCAAAACGGTTGCTTCGCCATCCGTAATTCACATCGGTCTCGGGCTCCGGTGTTTCGAAGGTTGAGACATGCTGCCCATCGGCAGTGTAAACACTGAGCGTTCCCCCAGCGTTTCCATATACGTGACCTCCGGCAGTCAGCAAGAGGTGGGTTGTTGCGGGCACCGCCCGGTCACGATGATTTCCGCGCGCTACTTTCCCGGCTCTTATCGCGCCTGTCAGTGCATCCAATATTCCGCCGTTGATATGATAAAAACCACCGGCGTGATAGAGCATCCAGGGCTTGTTGCCGCCAGCGAAAGAGCGATTGCCTTCGCCGGCGGTTCTGCCGTGCCACAGGGTCTCAGCGCGTAGCGTTTCGCCATCAAGAGAAAAGCGTACCGCAGCAGGCGGTGCCGGATCATGATTGCCCTTGCCCGGCCAGCCGCAGTGCTCACCAGAGCCGCAAAAGAAAACCACATTGCGCTCGTCATATTTTACCAGCGTCTGCATCCCGGCAATATTCCAGCCCTCGATTTCAAGCTTCTTGCCATCAGGCAGCCTGTAGGCATTTGCGCCGGCAGCCCAAAGAATGTCCGTTCCGTCGACGGTCATAATCATTGGAGAAACGATGGTGTGGGTATCTGCCTCCCTGTCCCAGAGCAGTCGGCCGTTGGCTGCGTCAAAAACGCGCAGTCGGTTGGTGATGTCGGATATCAGCAGAAGATCACCGGTCTCTTTGTTGTTCCAAAGGATCGGAGAGCGGCCGTTGCGGCAATACTCTCCGGCATTGCCGGCGTCAAACGCGGTCCAGATCAGGTTGCCCTCCAGATCATGACAGAAGAATCCGCCCCACGCGGTCACGCTCCAGATATGTTTGCCGTCAGACACCGGTGTTGCAAAAGCCGCCCCGACACAGGAGACGCTGCCGCCGGAATGATTATGGCGCCATGTCATCAGTGTAAAACCGGCTCTCCCGGCAGCCCTCCGTCTGTCTCTATCCCATGAGCGGTCTTTCCTTCGCACGGTTCCCCAGCGAGGGTTAAGCTCGTAGCCCTCTGCTTCAAAGGCGGCATTCCGCGCGTCTTTGTCGTCCTGATATTTCGGATCTCGCAAGATTTCATACCTGCGGCCATAGTCATCCCACAATTCCTGCCAGGCCTGCCAGGCTGCTTCTTTTTGGTCGCCTTCCGGCACAGCGGAAAGATGGTTGAGCGGTTTATCCCACAGTATTTCCCCCGTTGCGCCGTCAAGACACAGCAGTGCCGGGAAATATCGCGAGCCTTCCAGTGCTTCCACCACGACATAAACCTTGTCGTTTATCTCTATCGGCGATGACAATCCCCACGATGGCAGTTGCGTGGCCCATTGCACCCGCAGGTTTTCAGCCGGCGGGGTGATATCCGGAAAAACGCCCGTACCGTCACGCCGGTAGCCGGCAATCTGATCCTGCGCGTTAAGTGTTGATGCCGCCAAACCAAGTGCCATGGCCAATGTCAGTGCTCTCATCAGATGCTCCTTCTTTCCAGTAAGTTCATAAAACAAAAAAACTATCACAAATGTTGATTGCTGTCGTTTTGTTTTGTATACAATACAAATTTAAACATTTGTAACGAATAACTGATCGGGAAAACACAACATGGGTGGACGAGAAACAACCTCAGCAGGTTTCGACCGGCGTGAGGATCTGGCCGATTACGGATATCCTGAGATTCCGCTGTTTGGCAGGGAACAACTGCGCCGGGCCGCAAAGCCAATGGGCCGGCACCTTCACAGCGGCATGCTCGAAATCTGCTATATGGCTTCTGGTATGCAGGTTTTCAAAGTCTGCGGACGCGACTATCTGGTAAAAGCCGGAGAGTTTTTCGTTACCGGCCAGGATGAGCCGCACGGCACCGGAAGCCATCCACGCGAAAAAAGCCGGCTTTACTGGCTACAGATTATTCCGCAGCGCACAACAGGTTTTATCGGTATGCAGGCGGATGCGGCGGAAATCCTGCTCAATCGTCTGGAAAAGCTGCCGCGCAAACGGCATTTCACCGGTGTCCCTGTGGTACGGTCCCTGTTCGACAGTATTTTCGCGAACATGTCCGGATCTGCACGCGACTGGTCGCGGGTAAGAATTGGTATACAACTGCAGGAACTGCTGGCACTAACGGTCGAATGCGCAGCAAAAGCGTCGCTGCGGCAATTGAACACCGGAACAAACCGGGTGCTTAAATTTATTGATGAAAACATATCAGAACCGTTGACGGTCGCGGATATGGCCGCAGTAGCTGGAGTTTCCGAATCGTGGTTCAAGGCTCGCTTCCGTCGCGAATTGAGCATCGGCCCGGCAGAATATGTGCTTAGAAAACGCATCGACACCGCCTGTCGGCTGCTAAGCGACCCCGCCATTCCAATAACCACGATTGCATTGGATCTAGGCTTTTCTTCATCACAGAATTTTGCCACAGTCTTCCGGCGTGTAATGAATACAAGTCCGCGGGAATTTCGCAAAAGAAGGAAAGCTTGACCGATGACAAATGAATTAAAGCCTATGAAAGCCGTTATTTTTGATTTGGACGGTGTGCTGGTCACTACTGACGGGTTTCACTACCGGGCATGGAAAGAACTTGCCGATGAATTGGGTCTGGCGTTTGACGAGGAAGTAAATCATCAATTGCGCGGGATATCACGAGAAGACAGCCTGCGGGCGATTTATCGCAACAATCCCGGAATTCAACTGCCGCCGGATGATGTCTTCCACGCCCAGTGCACCAGCAAGAATGCCCGCTATGTTGAATTACTGCAGCAAATGACTCCTGCCGATATTCTGCCAGGAGCACTTGAACTGCTTGAAGCATTACGGGCTGAAGGCATAAAAACGGGCGTGGCATCCGCCAGTAAGAACGCTCCGTTGGTGCTTGAGCGCACCGGACTTGGCAAACTGATTGATGCTGTGGCCGACGGCAACAGCGTTGCACGCGGCAAGCCGGATCCGGAAGTATTCCTGGTGGCGGCGCAGAAACTGGAGGTCATGCCGGAGAACTGCGTTGGTGTAGAGGATGCCGCCACCGGCATTGAGGCCATCCACCGCGCAGGTATGCCGGCTGTAGCGATTGGCAAACAGGCGGTCGGCGGGGATGTTACCGTTAATAAAACCGCCGAGTTGAACATCGCCATAATCAAAGAGCTTTGGATGAGCAAACAGAAGGGTTGAAAATGCAATACGAACGAACGCCTGAGGCAATTGAGTGCCTGATCGAACAACTTTTGTCACAAATGACCATTGAAGAAAAAGTGGCGATGTGCCATGCCAACTCGACTTTCTGCTCGGCCGGCTGCGAGCGGTTGGGCATCAGCGAGGTTGTCATGTCCGACGGTCCGCACGGGGTGCGCGCGGAAGTTTCCCGCGAAAGCTGGGAGAATATCGCCGATGCGGATGATGCCATCACCTATCTGCCTGTCGGCATAGCACTGGGTGCAACATGGAACCGGGAGCGCGCATATGAATTCGGCCAGGTGCTCGGTGCTGAAGCCCGCAGCCGTGGCAAGGATGTTATCCTCGGTCCGGGAGTGAACATCATCCGCACACCGCTGTGCGGCCGTAATTTTGAATATATCGGCGAAGATCCCTGCCATGTGGGAACATCCGCCGCCGCGATTATCAAGGGCATTCAGGAAAACGATGTAGCGGCTTGTGTAAAGCATTACGCGCTCAACAATCAGGAACTGAATCGCATGGGTGTCGATGTAATCTGCGACGAGCGCACCTTGCGCGAAATATATCTGCCCGCCTTTGAAACGACAGTAAAAGAAGGCGGCGTGTTCACCTTCATGGGTGCCTACAACAAATTTCGCGGTCAGCACTGCTGCCATAATGATTATCTCATAAATAAGATTCTCAAGCAGGAATGGGGCTTTCAGGGACTGGTGGTATCCGACTGGGGCGGAGTGCATGACACTGACGAAGCCGCCCGCAACGGACTTGATATTGAAATGGGCGGGAACATGCAAAACCTTTACCTTGCCGCGCCGTTTCTCGAAGGGCTGAAAAACGGCCGTTATTCCGAAGCTCTGGTCAACGACAAAGTCCGCCGTATATTGCGCGTCCTGTTTGCAATCGGACACGACCATCCGCAGCGTGCCGCCGGTGCGCGCAACACCAGGCGGCATCAGCAAATTGCAAAACAGATTGCCGACGAGGCGCTGGTACTGCTGAAAAACGCCAACCGGTTTCTGCCGCTGAACACGCCGCAAATCAAGACCCTTGCGGTAATCGGCGAGAACGCCGAAGCGCAGCATGCCGGCGGCGGCGGCAGTTCAGGGATCAAGGCGCTCTACGAAAGCACCCCGCTGGAGGCACTGAAAAAACTGCTCGGCGATGAAGTACGCATCATCCACGAGAAGGGTTACCCCTGCCTGCCCAGCAATATGGAGCCGGTGCCGGCCAATATGCTGAGCGCACCGGATGTATCCGGAATCGGCGGATGGTGGATGGAAACCTATGACAACCGACGCCATGAAGGAGAACCGGTAAAATCCGAAACTGTACCGGAAATCAATGTTGCCTGTGAGAAAGTGCCGCTCCCCGGACTTGTTCCCGGCAATTGGAGCATTGTCTGGCGGGGCCGACTGAATGCACCTGCCGATGAAACCGTGCAATGGGTTATCCACGGCGGCGATAACTGGCTGATGCGGATTAATGGAAAGATGGTTGCCTGCGCATGGGATCTGACTACTCCGGCGCTGTTTTTCGAGAAATACCGGCTTGAGGCAGGCAAAACCTACGAGATCGAAGTGGAGTTGCATCCCAAGTGCCCCGGCGGCAGCTTACAGGTGGGCTGGCTGCGCGAAACCGCCCAAGACAGTCCCGCTGCGGCCGACGACAACGATATGCAGTCCGCTGCACTGGCCGCGGCGCGCGAAGCCGATGCGGTGCTTTTCTTTGGCGGCAGCTCGCATATGCTTGATGTTGAGGGACAGGACCGCAAAAGCTACGACCTGCCCGGCGGGCAGGATGAATTAATCGAAGCGCTGGCGGAGGCTAATCCGAATATGGCGGTAATTCTATTCGGCGGCAGTGCGGTGCGGCTGCCATGGATTGATAAAGTACCGGCGCTGCTGCAGGTCTGGTATCCCGGCAGTGAAGGCGGCAATGCCATCGCTGATGCTTTGTTCGGAAACGTCTGTCCCTCCGGCAAGCTGCCCTTCTCCTGGCCGACGGAGCTTGACGACTATGCCGCACATGCCCGGAGCGCATATGCGGCTGACTGCGTGGAATATACCGAAGGACTTTTCAGCGGCTATCGCTGGCATGATCTTGAAAATTCCCCCGCCCCGCTGTTCCCGTTCGGATTCGGTCTGAGTTATACCGGGTTTGAGCTGGAAGACGCGGCATTGGAACAAAGCCGGGAAGACGGTATTGTCGCAGAAATTGCGGTAACCGTGAGAAATACCGGCAAGGTTGCCGGCGCGGAAGTCATTCAATTATATGTAAGCTCCATGAATGCTTCCGTTCCGCGGCCGGTCAAGGAATTGAAAGCCTTCGAAAAAGTGTTTCTACAACCCGGCGAGAGCCGGAGGATTACCCTGCCGCTGACCGTGCGTGACCTGTCATACTACGATGGTAAGCGCGCCTGCTGGAATGCTGAGCCTGGAGAATACAAGCTACTGCTCGGAACCAGCGCTGCCGATATCCGCAACAGGCTGACGCTTGATTACCGGATTGAACGCGACGCGGCAGTCTAAAAAATACCGCGATACTTGACCACCGCACTGATATGCGGTATTGTTATGTATTTGACCCAAATAGAAAAAGACAATGAGAGGGCGTAGCGCAGCCTGGCATGCCGGGGCGTAGCTGGATCAAACAATCCGGTTAGGCAATGGCAATAACCGCCAGACGCGCAAGCTCACTGCAAGAAGGAACGGGGCGTAGCGCAGCCTGGTAGCGCGTTTGACTGGGGGTCAAAAGGTCCCGGGTTCAAATCCCGGCGCCCCGACCATTTTGACAGTGAAAAAACCCTTTATTTACAGGGTTTTTTCGCTTTTAAGGACGATTTACCAAAAATATGAAATGTTGTGAAATCGTCTGATTTTGTATGAGCCATAGCACCCACAATAGCACCCACAAATTATGAGGTGGTTGTTCCCGTGTCCGGCGACGCCGGACACCATGCGGCACACGCACCGCGTCAA
>PXDI01000285.1 GCA_003565095.1 PVC group bacterium
ACAATTCCACCCGCCTGTTCCACTATATCAATGGTTTCCTGAACCCGTCCGCCGCGCGTAATCACATCTTCGGCCACCAGCAGACGCTGCCCCGGCTTGATGGTAAAACGCCGCAAAACCAGCCGGTCGTTTACTTTTTCGGCAAAGATTGACATGGTGCCCAGCGCACGGGCAACTTCATGCCCGACAACAATCCCGCCCAATGCCGGCGCAATTACTGCGTCAACCTGTCCGACGGCATTGCCGTGAACAGAGTGCATGCGCTGCACCAGTGCCGCGCAAAGCTGCCCGGCTTTGTCAGGAAAACGCAGCAGATTGGCACATTGGAAAAACCGGTCGCTATGCAGGCCGGAACGCAGTTCAAAATGACCAGAAAGCAGTGCCCCGGTCTGCCCGAGAACTTCCAGAACGGCTTCGGCAGACATTTCGGCAGCAGATGTTGGCGGCATATTATTATTCCTTATTTGCTTTGATTTTTATTCCGCGCCGGATAAAAGTCGGCGTATCCAGATCCTCCCCGTCCAGCACGGTCGGGGCGGTATTAGAAAAGCGGGATTGACGCGGAACCGGTTCTTCCAGAAAATCAAACTGTTTTGCTGCCGGACGTGAACCGCGGACTGGTTTACGGCGTGTGCTTGAAGCAGAAATTTTCTGCGGCGGGATCTGCGGCTTGGCAGGCAGCGGCTGCATTTCCGGCTCCGGCCGCTTGCGCCCGCCTTCGGCTGCGGTATGTGCTGCGGCAGCGCTTTTTGCAGACAAAGACAAATCCGGTAACGGCTCGGGAATCCATTCTTCACTGGCCAAAACCAGCATACCGAGAGAGCCGTTACAGGCTGAATCAATCACCGTACCAACCGCGACGTGACAGTCGCGCCGCAAACGGGCGGAAAAACCATCCATGACCGCCCCGACTTCAGCCAGGGTAAGGTCATCACCGCCGGAAATACAGACCATGACAGAACGCGCCCGTTCCAATACCCGCCCGCGCTCCAGCAAAGGACTCTCCCAAAGCCCGCTCAGGGCCTGTTGCTCTCTTTGTGCTCCCTTTCCTGCTCCATAGCCTAGGGTAAATTGCCGTTTACTGCCCCTTAAAATGCGTAGAAACTGAGAGTACTCAAGCCTGATATATGCAGGGGTGGCAATCATGCGGCATAATGCGGCAATAAGATCCGCCGCCACACGACCGGCCCGCACAAAAGCCTCTGCGAGTTGCGGGGTGCCGATACTTGCAAACAGGCGGTCATTGGGCAGCACAATCGCGGCGGCGGCGTTTTCCAGCAGCAGCGGAACAACCAGATTAGCCTTGGTGCGCCTGCCGGGACCTTCAAAACCAAACGGCATCAGTGCTAGACACAGTGTCTCCACCCCTTCTTCCTGCGCAATGCGCAAAATACTGCCGGCACCGCCACTGCCGGTGCCGCCACCAAGACAAACCACCAGAAAGAGCAAATCTTTGCCGGCAATCAGCTCGCGCACAACAGTTGCCTCCTGCTCCACCGCCGCCCGGCCGCGCTCAATATCCCCGGCGGCACCTTCCCCGTCGGTGAGATCCTCCCCCGCTTTAATAATCACCGGCACATCCAGACTGTCCAGTTCGCGTAAATCGCTATCCAGCACAGCCAGTACCGGATGCGGACCGGGGGCCGCATGCATTTCAGCCACAATCCGGCCGGCACCAGTGCCAAGCCCCAGCACAACTATCTGTTTGCGTGCCATCTGCTGTCCTATTTACCTATCAGCCTTTTCATTAATCCGCGCAATGATGATTCTTCATTCTCCTCGAGCAGCGTTTCAAAGCCATACTGCACCAATCCACAGCATGCCGCAAATTCCGGCCCCTCGGTCACGGTAGCCAGTCCACTGACATTCCGCGGGCGGCCGATAGAGCAAGGCATGCCGAAAACGCGTGAGGCCAGTTCCGGCAGGCGTGCCAGATGCGAACCGCCACCGGTGAGAATTATGCCTGCACCAAGCTGGTGCAGCAGGCCCTCATGCTCGATCCGCGCCTTCACCAGTTCCAGCGTCTCTTCCATTCTGGCATTTATCACCGTGTGCAACATGCTCAAATCGATAATCCGGCTAGGGAATCCCACTTCGGCCGGCAGGGAAACACTGGGGCCCTCATCCTCCAGCACCAAAGCACAGCCTGATTCTTTTTTCAGGGTCTCAGCCCGCGCGGTGGGAATGGTGAAGGCCTGTACAATATCGTTGGTAACATGATCGCCGCCAATCGCAAGACTTCCGGCCGTCATTAGAAACTTGTCCATAAAAACCGCATAATCCGTGGTTCCGCCGCCCAGATCAATTACCAACGCGCCGCTTTGTTTCTGCTCCTCAGTCAAAACCGCCAAAGCCGAACAGAGGCCGGCAAAAACCACATCCTGCACATCCATCGGGATATCTTTGACTGCTTTGATTATCGTATTGATGCTGCTGCGCTGTCCATGCATGATGAACATATCCAGAGAAAGCCGGGCGCCTTCCATGCCTTCCGGTCTGACAATATGCTCCTGATCATCTACACAAAAATACTGACACAGCGAATGGATATCCATCCGGTCATGCGGAAGCGGAATCGCCTGGGCCACTTCGATAACCGCTTCAACGTCATCCGCGGTAATCTCGCCGTCACGATCCACCACCGCCACTGACCCGCGGTTGACTTCTCCCTGAATATGTCCGCCGGAAACCGCCAGCATCACCTCGCGGATGGCAACATCCCCCGTCTGTTCAGCCGCCTCAAGCGCCGAACGCACACAGATATGCACCGCTTCCATGTCGGTAACCTGGGCCTTGCGGACCCCGGCGGAAAGATGCTGCCCGATTCCGGTAATGAGAATATGCCCGTCCTCGCGCATCTCGCCGACAAGCGCCAGCACTTTGGTTGTGCCGATTTCAATTCCTACAACCGGGGCAAGCCGCATCCTCTTGATTCCTTCCGTAAAAGACAAAAATAAATTTTTATTATTAATTGAGCAGACTATTCGATATCCCGCACGGTGTAAAGACAGTATAATACAGAACTATGCATCATTATTGCTTGCATCGGCCGGGAAAAGAATGTAAATACCGGAAAAGTTAAAAGCATTATGTGTTTGGCTTTGTGTATGGAGCGTAGATATGGCGGAAAATGTAGAGAAAGAAGCGCTTTCCCCCGAAGAGAAGCTGTTAAAAGTAATTCAAGACGGGGATGAGCAGCAGGAAGACCCAGCGGCGGAGTCTCCGGAAGTGGCGACTGACGCTGCCGCAACCAAGACGGACCAACCACCGGAGGCAGAGACTGCAGAAGCGCCAGAACCCGCCGGCCGCACAGCAAAATCTGCTGCCGCCGCCACACCGGCTGCCGCGACGGAAAGCAGTGCACCCGCGGTTATCAAAGCACCCGGCGGCAAGAGCACTTCAACACTGATCATGATAAGCCGCGGACTCGCGGCGGCGGTCGCCGTGATGCTGGCACTCTCAGCACTGGAAATCTGGGGCGCGGTGCGCACCCTGAATCAGGACCAGGCGCTGCCCGTGATAATGCCCGACACTGAAGAAGCCGCGGCGGTCCATTACACCCCCTCCCTGCAACCACTGCCGGGATTGTTGAATGCCATTACCGGGAAACCTTTCCTGCGGAGACCCGGACAGATTGAAACACAAGTCGTGCGGGTTGACCCCCAGACGCCGCAACCCCCACCACCACCACCGCCACCGGCCGACTGGCAGAAATATGCCCAGAATAACCTTTCACTGAAAGGATTCTCGCAACTTCTGGACGGTTCCGATGCAACCGAAGTCATTATCAGCGATGACAAAGAACAACGCATGTTCTTCCTGCGGCAAGGTCAGACCATACTGCTGGAAACCGTTGAAGTTGAGCTGACCGCCGTGCGTAATGACAATGTTACTTTGAGCGACGGAAAAACCACTTACATGCTGCGCTAAGCCACATTGTTCAGACCCGGGCGCAAATCATTCATTTTCAAAAAAGAATTCCTGCATTGCGCCGTTGCGCCATAATTTGAACCTTAGCGAGCGCCATTGCTTTGGTAGGGCCGGACGAAAGGCCAGGTCATTTCCGGCACGCCGCATCCCGGCAAATGCCAGCCAAAGCGCCAGCGGCAAAGCACCGCAGGCCGCCGCATGCAGGCCACCGTCATCGCTATGCCAACGGCTGCGCAAATCGGTTGACCCGGCCCGTACATAGTATTCGTAAGCCTTCTCCGGCATGTCCGCCATGGCGGCCGCCACACAATGCGGAGCCAGCGACAACGATGACCCATGCGAGTTCCGCGCCTCATAATACTCAAAATTCACCTTGAGCAACTCCGGCGGATAGCTTTCAGGAAACACAAACGGCAGCATCAGGTAATCCGCCTGCTTTAAGGTCTGCGTGCTTACATTTGTGTGCCCTTTCAACTCCCGCTCAATATCACCGCGCGGAAGCTCATACTTCGAAGCATTAATTGCCATACTTCTCTCTCTTTGAATTATGAAAAAAACCAAGGTATAACCGCCAAGAGAATGATTGCAATACATTTGTCGTCTGGGTTATTCTAATTGTTTTATCACCGATTGAAGCAGGAATGATTTTTAATGGAAAAAGATGTAAAAACAACGACACATTCAGATTGGCGGCGGCTGACAGTACAGCTTGCAGTTGTGCTGGCGGTTATTCCGGCAATGAACAGTCTCAGCCGTGCCGATGACATCTACGAGCTGATCCGCGCTAATCAGAATGAACGTCTTTCTTCCTTTCTCGCCGAAAACCCGGATGCCGTAAAACTGAACAGCGGAACCGGTGGAGCCACACCCCTGCATTGGGCGGTGCTGAACACCAATCTCGCGGGCGTCACCATTTTGCTGAAAAACGGCGCAGATGCCAATCAGGTAAATGAACGCGGATCAGCCCCGCTGCATTGGGCAGCCATACGGAATTACAGCGAAATCATGCAACACCTTGTTTCCTCCGGTGCCGATATTGAATTACAAGACCAGCGCGGCTATACCCCATTACACTGGGCGGCCATCGGCAATGCCGCGGCTGCCGCGACAATCCTTATCGAGGCCGGAGCCGATGTGAATACCGTCGGAGCGGACCGGATTACCGCCCTGCATTGGGCCGTCCGCAAAAATTCACTGGGAACAATCAGCATTCTGCTGGAGAACGGTGCCGACATATATGCCGAAGCGCGCGATGGCTCAACACCGCTGGCGTGGATTGCTTCAACTGAAGCCCGGCGGCTTATTGAACATTTTGTTGAAAACGATACCGACGAAGAGGATCAACCCGCGGCAATCCCGGAGGTTTTCACCATGCCGGGCGGCGCACTCTACACCGGTGAACTTTCCGGCGGGAAACCGGCCGGATACGGAGTGATGGTTTATCCCAACGCTGAGCGCTATGACGGTCTCTGGTTCAAAGGTCTGCCGCACGGACAAGGCACTTACGTTTTCCCCGACGGCGAGTATTACCAAGGGGAATGGCGGGACGGAAAACGCCACGGGCGCGGCAAATATGTTTACCCTGAGGGCAGTATCCTCGACGGCCAATGGGCCGGCAATATGTTTCTTACCGGTACCGGCATATACCACTTTGCCGACGGAGATGTTTATGAAGGTCAATGGCGGGACAATATGATGTGGGGCTATGGACGCTACACAACCGCCGCAGGCGGAATTATCGAGGGATACTGGGTCTCGAACCGGCTTGAGAGGGTAGAACAGCAATGAACGAAAAATATCCGTTTAATCAAATTGAAAAACGCTGGCAGAAATTCTGGCAGGAAACCGACGCTTTCGGAGCCGATACCGCCACCCGTCCGGACAGGAAATTCTACTGCCTGACAATGTTTCCTTATCCTTCAGGCACGATGCATGTCGGCCACGGACGCAATTATATCATGGGGGATGTTCTGACCCGTTATAAGCGTGCACGCGGTTTTTCCGTCCTTTCCCCGATGGGCTGGGATGCTTTCGGCCTGCCGGCCGAGAACGCCGCGAAAACCCTCGGCATACATCCGCGTGAAGCCACCACGCGCAACATCAACCACATGAAGCAGCAGCTACTGTCCTGGGGGGTCGGATATGACTGGCAGCGCGAAGTTGCCACCTGTCATCCGGATTATTACCGCTGGACACAGTGGATTTTTCTGCTCTTTCATCAACGCGGACTGGCATATCAGAAAAAAGCGCCGGTCAACTGGTGTGAACTGTGCACAACCCTGGCAAATGAAGAAGTTCTGCCGGACGGAACCTGTGAACGCTGCGGACGCAAAGTACGCAAGAAAGCTCTGAACCAGTGGTTTTTCAAAATTACAGAATACGCCCAGCGTTTACTGGAGGATCTTGAGCTGCTGCCGCAATGGCCCGAAAAGGTACGGCACATGCAGGCCAACTGGATCGGGCGTTCGGAAGGCGCTCAGATTAATTTCAGCATTATTGAAACCGGTGACCCATGCCCGGTTTTCACCACGCGCCCCGACACGATCTACGGGGTTACTTTTATGGCGATTGCCCCGGAACATCCGCTGGTTGAAAAACTGCTCGCGGCAGGCTCAGCGCCAGAGGGCGTTGCCGAATTTGTGGAGGAATGCCGCAATATACCCGCAGCCGAGCGCAGCGCTGAAGATGCTCCCAAAAAAGGTGTATTCACCGGCTGGCATGTTCTCAACCCATTCAACGGAGAACAGGTGCCATTGTGGATTACCAATTATGTGCTGATGGAGTACGGTACCGGAGCGGTAATGGCGGTACCCGCGCATGACCAGCGCGATTATGATTTTGCACGGACTTACAAACTGCCGATAAAAGAGGTAATCCGCCCGGATGCAGAGAAACCCGCGGAAACCGGCCAGGCGTATACCGGTGATGGTCCGATGGTCAACTCCGGACCGTTTGACGGCCGCAATAACCGCGAAGCCATGCATGATCTGATCCGGTTTGCGCATGACAAACAGTTCGGTGAATCTGCGATAAGCTACCGCATCCGGGACTGGTTGATCAGCCGCCAGCGCTACTGGGGTGCGCCGGTTCCGATTATCCATTGTGAAACCTGCGGCGCCGTACCGGTGCCCGAGCAGGACCTGCCGGTCAGGCTGCCGGAAAATGTAGATTTCAAAGCCGAAACCGGCAATCCGCTGGCGGCATGTGATGAATTTGTCAACACCATCTGCCCGGCTTGCGGCAAACCGGCCCGCCGCGAAACCGATACGCTCGCGCAATGGCTGTGCTCCTGCTGGTATTTTCTGCGTTATGTCAACCCGCGCATGGAAGATGCGCCTTTTGACAGCGACGATGTCAACTTCTGGCTGCCGGTTGATCAATACATCGGCGGCATTGAACATGCCGTCCTGCATCTGCTCTATTCGCGCTTTGTTGTCAAAGTACTGCACGATGCCGGACTGACCGCATTCAAAGAACCGTTTGCCGCCCTGTTTACGCAGGGCATGATTTGCAAACGCAGCGATAAAGACGGCCAGCTTTATAAAATGTCCAAATCAAAAGGCAATGTTGTAAGTCCCGATGAACTGGTTCGTGAATACGGTGCGGATACATTGCGGATGTATACGCTTTTCATCGGCCCGCCGGAAAAGGACGCCGAATGGAATGACCGCGGGATTGAGGGCGCCGCGCGCTTTTTGCGCCGGCTGTGGCGGCTGGTATATAATCAGCATGCTATTCTGCAGGACGATGGCACCACCCCGGTGCCGGCACACCAGATGCCGGAGGCAACCCGCAGCCTGTACCGCAAGCTGCATGAGACTATCCGTGACTGCACGCGGGATATTGAAGAACATTTTCATTTCAATACGGCTATTGCCAGAATCATGGAGCTGCTCAATGCCATTGAGAGCTTCGATATGGAACAAGACACCCGTGCATCAGACCATGCGGTTTTTCGCTCCGCAGTGCGTTCACTGATCCAGATGCTGGCACCGTTTGCCCCGCATATCAGCGAAGAATTGTGGCAGGAGACCGGCGGCGCGCCGGGCATCATGGAGGCCGGGTGGCCGGCGCTGGATGAAGCCGCACTTGAACGCGATAATGTCGAAATCGTAGTACAGATCAACGGTAAGCTGCGCGCGCGGATTCAACTGGCCGCGGGGCTGCCGCCGGCGGATGCCGAAAAAGCCGTGCTGCAAAACGAACACGTACAGCGACAGCTCGCAGGACATCAGATCCGGAAAGTAATTGTTGTGCCCGACAAACTGGTCAATATTGCCGTAAAATGAAAGCACCGCGCAGTGTTACAAACTTCAGCTTGGCGCGCATCGCGCGGAGGATTTCCGCACAACTGACCCCGCAGGAACATGTGGCGCTTACAATCATTGCTTTTCTGTTTATGCTGGGAACTGTTGCGCGACTTTGGCTGACATTGCGGTAAATTAGCTATTTCAAACGCCGCGCACGGTTTTTGACCGAC
>PXDI01000139.1 GCA_003565095.1 PVC group bacterium
ATTCGGACCGCAAGCCCCTTACTCTTACACTTACTCTTACACTCGGATCTCTTGACCCATATGCGGAGAGCACGTAATCGCCGCTGGGGAATGGGGGAATGATAACCCACGGATGGGAAACCCGGCCCACGGATGGGAAGAGGAAAAGAAGAGGGAGATTTGCGTGTACGAGTATGTGTAGGAGTACGGTAGGAGCATTCGGACCGCAAGCCCCTTACTCTTACACTTACTCTTACACTCGGATCTCTTGACCCATATGCGGAGAGCACGTAATCGCCGCTGGGGAATGGGGAATGATAACCCACGGATGGGGATGCCGTATCGGAGGGAATCGTAATCCGTAGTCGTCGCATCAGCCGCACCTGTGTCCGTCGTTGAAAGTGAATCTGGTAAGTGTATCCGTGGGACGGGCTTCCCATCCGTGGGACCATTTTTCTCCTGTATATCGTTGCTGTACGGAAAAATGTACAAATCATTTTTTGAAGATATCACTTCTAATGCAATACAAAAACAGTATGAAGTATGCACGAACTCGCAGATGCGCCCCCTGATCTGCTGCTGATGAAAGATTTGCCTCGCTGTGTTTTTTGTGCAATTCTGCTGCTATGAGATTGAATCAGCAGTAAACAGGAGGGTGAATATTGAACAGGCGAAGGCGAATTCATCTTGTTTGTAATGCGCATCTTGATCCGGTTTGGCAGTGGCCGTGGGAGGATGGTCTGACTGAGGCGCTGGCGACTTTCCGGATTGCGGCGGATTTCTGCGATAAGTATCCCGGCTTTGTCTTTAATCATAACGAAAGCCTGTTGTATCGTTGGGTTGCAGAGTTTGAACCGCGTTTGTTTGCGCGTATCCGGCGGCTTGAGGCGGCGGGTCGCTGGCGGATCAGCGGCGGGGCCTACTTGCAGCCTGATATTAACAACACTTCCGGGGAATCGCACATCCGGCAATATCTGTATGCCCGGCGTTTTTTTGAGAAGTATTTCAGTAACTATCCTTTAACAGCGCATAATTATGATTCATTCGGGCATGCTGAAGGGCTGCCGCAGATTCTGTACGGCTGCGGTATGCGCCATTATGTGTTCTGCCGTCCTGATTACGGCACATGGACACTGCCGCGCGGTGCATTTGTCTGGCGGGACCGTTCGGGTGCTTCAGTTGTTGCCAGGCGCAGTGATGAACATTATCCCACTTTCGGTAATGTGGGTAAAAAGCTTGAGCGGTTTACGGCGCATTACGCCGATGAACCGGTCTCGCTGATTCTGTGGGGTATCGGCAATCATGGCGGCGGACCGTCTGAAAAGGAATACCGTGAGATCAGGCAGTATGCGCGCAAACATCCTGAATTAGAACTGATCGATTCCAGCGCTGATGCATATTTTGCGGAAAGGCTGGCGTATAAGGATAAGCTGCCGGAGGTATGCGGGGAGCTGCAGAATTCGGCCGCGGGCTGTTACACATCAATGAGCTGCATAAAGCGCGCACACCGCGCTGCTGAGGATCTGCTTGCCGCGTTTGAACGGCTGGCGGCGCTGGGGTGGTGGCATGGTTATATTGATTATCCGGAAAAAGCTCTGCGGACCGCGTGGAATGATGTGCTGTTTGCTGAGTTTCACGACATTCTGCCGGGTTCATGCTCGCAGACCGCGGAACGGGACAGCCTGCGAATGCTGGCACATGCCGCAGAGTTATTAATGCGTGAGCGTATCCGCTGTATGCTGCCGGTGTTGCGTGATGACCCGCGCGCCACAGCGGGCGGGGTGCCGGTTTTTGTGCATAATCCACATGCGTTTCCTTTGAAGACACAGGTTGAATTTGAGCTGAATCTGGCACATATGGGCGGAATGTGCCGTGATCCGGAAATCATTTTGAAGGTTAACAATCGGCGGATTCCATTTCAGCGGCTGCATGCTGAAGCAGCCGCAGCGGGTGACTGGCGGGTGCGGCTGGCTGCGGAGGTACGGCTGAAACCGTGGGAGATGCTGCGCATTGATGAAGCTTTCCGGGCCGGAATGGCCAGGAAACCGGTAGCGTTGAAGCCGTCAGCCCGTATATTGACGTTCAGTAACCGGTATTTGAAAATAAAGATAAATCCGCGAACCGGACTGGTGGACTGGTTGTCACGTGGACCGCAGGCGCCTTCGCTGGTAAAGCGCGGCAGTTTTGCACCGGTGGCTTTGCGGGATCTTGATCATAGCTGGCGTTGCGGGACTCCGCGTAAAGGCATTTCCGGAGCCATCCTTGATAAAGTCGATTTTGTTGAACCGGGCAATCCGTTCCGGCTGGCGACAGAATCCGAGGCGCTGGCGCTGAACCCAACCCATGAAAGCAAATGGGGACAGGGACGCGCGCGCGGCTATCCTTTGCGCATAACAGAGGACGGTCCATTGCGTATGATGGTGGAAGCGGTTTTTGTGCTGGATAAGTCGGCGGTTGTTAGGACATACGTGATTTATAAGCGTGACGGATATTTTGAGATTCGCGACAGGGTTTTCTGGAATCAGCGTGACACAATGCTGAAACTGAATGTGCCGTTGGCATTTGATCCTGGTGATGCGGTTTCTGATGCGGTTTACAGTGCGGTTATACGCAAGCCGACGGAGGAAAGCCGCGAGCAGAGCAATCAGCGCTGGCTGGCGGTGCGCGGCAGGCATGCCGGTAAGGCGGTGTCGCTTGCGGTTGCTTCGACCGGCAGCAGCGCCCACAGCCTGACGCAGCAGGGGGTGTTGCAATTGAATGTGCTGCGCAGTCCGGCATATGCTTCGTTTAATCTAAAGCCGCAGAGCGAATGGGCGCACCGGCGGTTCATGCCGCGGCAGGATATCGGCGGACACGAGATGTGTTATGCGGTAATGCCGGCAGGACGCTTTGATGAGGCTACTGTGCGCAAACTTTCGGCGTTATTAAACATGCCGCCGGTATGGCAGGTTTATTATCCGCAATCGGCGCGACCGGTCCGTGCGCGGCGTGCGGCGTTTGCCGAAACGGTAACGGTGGATTGCAAGGATGTACAGGTGGCGGCGCTGAAGCGTTCTGAAGACGGCCGGCATCTGGTTGTGCGGTTGCTGAATGCGGCGGGCGGGGAGCGACGGGTTAAGCTGAAGGTTAAGCCCTATCGTGAGGTGATGGAGTTGCAGCTTGGCGCTTATGCATTGCAAACGGTCATGGTCCGGCGTGGCGGAAAGCGGCTGGACTGGCATCTTGCGGATCTTGTTGAACGCCGTTTAAAGCGCCTGCCGCAGGGCGGGGGATAGGAGCGCTGTTTTATGGAAGACGAGCCGGCCGCAACGCAAAGACGCCGGGCATTGCTGGCGCTGTTGCTGCTTGTTCCGGCACCCAGTGCCGGGACGCTGGCGGCAATGGTGTTTTTTCCGGGAAGCGCGACGGGGCAGTGGGTTTTTGCTTTTTCCAAATTCTGGCTGTTTATGTTTCCCGTGGTCTGGTTGAAGTTAGTTGACCGGGGGCGTTTCAGTCTTTCGCCTATCAGAAACGGCGGATGGGTTGCCGGGCTGGTTTCCGGGGTGCTGTTGAGTCTGGGCATCGGCATGGCTTATGTAATGTTGGGCGGATATTTCATCGACGGGCATCTGTTCCGGTCAAAACTGCATGAAGTTGGACTGGCTACGGTACCGGCATATGCCGCCGGGGCATTATACTGGATTCTAGTCAACTCAGTGCTGGAGGAGTATGTCTGGCGCTGGTTTGTGTATGAGAAATGTGCGGTGTTGGTGCGGCCGCTTTACGCGGTGGTTTTGAGCGCGGTGTTTTTCTCGATACATCACTTCTTTGCGTTGCGCAGTTATTTCAGTCTGCTACCGGCGGTGCTGTGTACCGCCGGGGTATTTGCCGGCGGGGTGGTCTGGTCATGGCTCTACAGCCGTTACAAGTCGATCTGGCCCGGGTATCTGAGTCATGCGGTTGTTGACTTGATGGTATTCGCAATCGGGGCGGTGCTTTTGTTTGGGGATGCATTGTCCAGATAAACTTCGACAAGATGGGTTTTGCCGTCATTGAGGGCGGGGATGAGGTTGCCCTCAAGCGGTGCACCGTCAAGCACGATGCGGCTGAGTGTGTTTGCCGCGGGGGTTAGGCGTGTGATGGTCACATCGTAGGCGGTTCCGCGGTAGCGCCGCAGAATACGCACTTGTTCCCAGCCCGGCGGCAATAAGGGCGCTATTCTCAGTCCTTCATATTCAGCTTTGATGCCAAGGATTATTTCCACCGCGGTAATAAACATCCATGCGGTTGAGCCGGTCCGCCAGCCGGATAGGTACAAGTTTTTTTGCATCCTGCGTTGCACTGCCGGGCCGATGTAGAAATTGGGTATAGTAAACGGTTCGGTATCGCTGCCGGGCTTATTCGGGGTATCGGGCAGTACAGCTTTCCATGCATTGAATGCTTCCTGTGCGAATCCGGCGCATGCCAGTCCGTAGATCCAGAAGCAGTTGCCGTGAACATAGACGCTGCCGTTTTCGTAAAAGCCGGGGGTCATGGCGGTCATTTGTCCGATGCGCGGTTTCAAGCCTGTATATGCCGGATCGTTGAGCACCATTCCGTAGCCTTTATTGAGCCGCGCCTGAGCGGCGGCCAGTGCGGACGCCTGCCGCGACCCTTTGCCGATGCCGCTGATCATGGCCCACGATTGCGGATTGAGAAAGATGAGACCTTCATTGTTGTCATCGGGCGGCGGATTGGCGGTGCCCACCGCTACGCCTTGATCGTCAAATGCGCGCCGATACCATTCACCGTCCCAGGCGTGTTCTTCGATTGCGGCTTCCAACTTCTGCGAACCTGCACGCATTTCGCCGGCAATATCAGTTTCAGCGAGCTGTTCCGCCAATTCGGCCAGCAGTTCGCAGCCCCATTTCACCTGCATACTGAGCATTACGCTTTCGCCTTCGCCGCCGGCGCCGACGCCGTTCATGGTATCGCACCAGTCGCCATAGTGAATTCTGATCAGTCCGTGGCGACCGCAATCGGCCAGTAAATGCCGCTGGGCCAAGACCGCATGTTCCCATACACTGGCTGATTCCTCAGATGCAGAGTAAGGGTCGCGCTCATTCAAAAACGGTACAGGTTCTTGCAGTAGATCAATGTCTCCGGTTTCTTTGAGATATTGTGCCAACGCCATAATCATCCAGCTCGGGCTGTCGGCATAGTCCTGCAAATCAAGCTGGGCATTAGGCAGCCGCCAGGCGCGGATGCATTTGCCGGAAGGATACTGTTTGGCAAAGACTTCTTTTATACATTCCCGGGCGCGGTCAGGTTCGGTAATGCGGTGGGCCATGGTATCCTGCAGAATATCGCGAAAGCCGCGTCCGATCACCCGTCCCCAGCGGCAAACAAAGCGCAATTGGTGCTTCATCCAGACATTGACCCAGCGGTCGAACTGCGGGTCAGGTGTATTAACTTGCAATAAATCATCCGCCGTGCTGTTGATGCTCGCAACAGCATTGAAAAGCTCTTCCGGTTTTCCGGCGGCAAGGTACTGCCTGATAAGTTGCCGGCCGGTTTCCGGTGTGTCGCATGTTCCGATGACGCAGTTGATAACGGCGGTTTCCCCCGGCGCCAGAGTGAGGTCATGGCGCAGGGAAGCCCCGAGCCACTCTGTGCCGGCTTCCGGGTTATGCACATTGCCGTTTTCCACCGCCCACGGGCGGTGGTAATCGCGGTATGCGCCGAGAAATTCATCGCGACTGACTGTTGCGGCAGACACTGCGGTGTCGGATGCCAGAAATGCTTTAAAATAAGACGGAAACTTGACGCAACTGTTGACGCCGAAGACCGCGCGGTGCTGTTCGTCATAGAATCCGCCCAGCACGGCGATAAAATCCATCAATGTGCTGCCGCCGGTGAGGTGCATCTCCAGATAGGGAAACACACTGACCGCGCGTTCTTTAGCGGAATTGTTTGTTACGGTAATGGTCCATAATTCTACCGGGTCGTTTGCATCCGGCACAAAGACGCGCCAGGCCGCATTGAGCCCGAGTACCGTGGCGGAATTGATCTGGTAGCCGCGGCCGATACGGCATTGCCAGTCCGGATGGGTTTCAAGTCCGGGTGCTCCGGTCAATGATGCGTAGGCGCCGCTGTGGTTGTCACGCAGGTAAACAAAACGCGGTCCGCCGTTACCGTCGCGGTCTTCAGTAACATTAGCGCGCAGTCCTTCACCGCTTGGCTGGTAAAAAGATGCACCGGTACCGCGCTGGGTCAGATTCACCAGATAGATATCGTTGAAAAGATAATTATGCCATGCGCGCGGTGTCGCCGGATCGGTGATTACATATTCAGCATTTTTATCGTCAAAGTATCCGTATTGCATAGAGTTCCTGTTTTATTACCGGAATGCCGGCATAGTGTTGTTGAGGTAGGCATCTTTCAGCGCTTCAGCGAGGCCCGGTACAAACTTCAGCGGCGCGCCGTCGTCCCACGTCTTTTCTTTAATCCGTTCTGCGAGGCTGACGACATTTGTATTGTTCTGGATATAGTCCACTACGCGGGTATGCGGAGTTGCGGCGGGAATGCCGCAGAGCACCGGAGTGCCATTGCGGACGGCGTCAACGGTCTGCCACAGTTTGTTCCAGTAGGTTGCATCGGGTCGTCCGTAAATGCGTTCGGTTCCATCGTGCATGGTGGCCTTGAATCCGGAGGGGTCGGCGTAGTCGAAGCTGACGCGTCCTTTTTCAAACTCCAATTCCATTACCGGGTTCAGCAGGTCAGGCACACAGTGTGCGGAATAGAACAGTATTTCCGCTCCGGCGGCTTGTACCCGCAAGGCGGCTGCATCAAAATTTTCGATCGGGTTGGCCCTGAAGCATTGTGCTTCGATTGCTTCCGGTTCGGCGGCGCGGTCGGTTGCCGGTCCCAGCAGATAAAGCATATGGTGCAGAAAATGTGCGGTGGCATTATTGACGGGGCTGTCATAGATCAGTGCGCCTTCATCGGTCCGTATTCTGCCGGCCCAGTTGTTGCGGCTGTAGTAGGCCTTGCTGCGTGGCCACAGTACCAGGCATTTGGCTTGACGTGCGGCACCGAACACTCCTGAGAGAATATCTTTTTTCAGCATTTGCGTGGCATCAGCGAACGACCATTGGTAGCCAATGGCGACCGGCAGACCGGACTGCTGTTGTGCGGTATGCATTGCATGGGCTTCATCCAATGTTGCGCAGAGCGGTTTTTCACAGAGCACTGCACTGCCGTGCTGCAGCGCCAGACTGGTGAGCGGCGCATGCAGTTGGATCGGGGGCGACATCACAACCAGATCGGCTTGCAATCCGCGCTCATAGAGCGCCTGCAAGGAAGTTTCGAGCGGAATGCCCTGCTGTTGAATTTCGTCGAGTTTGGTGCAATTGCGCGGAGCGGGGTCGGCGCAGCCGGTAATATTAATCGACTGTTCAGTCCCGTGCGTCAGCAATTCATCAAGATATTTGTTACCGTAGCCGCCGATTCCGGCAATGAAGACATTCAATGTGCTTACTCCCATTCGATGGTTGCGGGGGGTTTTGAGCTGATATCATATACCACCCGGTTGACGCCCCGCACTTCGTTAATGATGCGATTAGAAATATTGGCCAGAGTTTCATAGGGCAGGCGTGACCAGTCGGCGGTCATGCCGTCCATGCTTTCCACGACGCGCAGGGCCACCACGTTTTCGTAGGTGCGGCTGTCACCCATTACGCCGACAGTTTGCACCGGCAGCAGCACGGCGAAAGATTGCCAGATTTCGTCATGTTGCGCCAGTTTACGGACTTCCTCCTGAACGCGCAAATCCGCCTGCTGCAACAGTTCCACCCGTTCGGCGGTGATATCGCCCAAAATACGTACGGCAAGTCCCGGGCCGGGGAAGGGCTGGCGCCCGACAATTTCCTCCGGCATACCCAGTTCACGGCCCAGCGCGCGCACTTCATCTTTGAAAAGTTCGCGCACCGGCTCGATCAATTTAAACTGCAGATCAGGCGGGAGCCCGCCGACGTTGTGATGGCTTTTGATTGTGACCGACGGTCCACCGAGCGGCGAGAGGCTTTCGATCACATCCGGATAAAGTGTGCCTTGTGCCAGATATTTTACATCGCCGAGTTTACGCGCTTCTTCGGCAAAGATATCGATAAAAACCTTGCCGATAATTTTGCGTTTATCCTCAGGGTCACTTATTCCGCGCAACGCATCCAGAAATGTTTCTCCGGCATGGGCGACTTGCAGGTTAAGGCCGAAATTGCTGCCGAAAGTCTCCTCTACCTGGCGTGCCTCATCATGGCGCAGCAGTCCATATCAACAAAGATGCAATGCAGGTTTTTGCCGATGGCCTGATGCAGCAGCAGTGCGACGACGGCTGAGTCGACCCCG
>PXDI01000003.1 GCA_003565095.1 PVC group bacterium
CACACACTCACGCCTCAGTCTGCAGTCTGCTCGCCGCCAGGCCAGACCCGACAAAGCTCGCGACAAAGCTCGCGACAAAGTTTTTTTTCGCCCACTCACCCACACCCTCACACACTCACAGACCCACACACTCACATACCGTTTTCATCACTTTTCATAAAACTTTTGACAGTACCTGTATATTGCTGTTTATACTTAAAGATTACGAAATGCATCACCGCTGTGATATGGGGTATAACCCTGCCTCGGTTTTATATGCGCTCAAACGAACCAATGACAATATCGAGCCTGATATTGATGAGCGGAGAAGTTTCGAAATCGTCTTCGCGGAAGAAATCCAGTCCGGGTTCGATCTCCAGAAACAGCCAGTCGCGATGCACACGCCGGCGAAAGTTCACCCTCAGCAGGTATTGGTCGGTGATCAATGACGGGTGCGAATAACCGCGCGCCCCCAGCTTCAGCGCAGCGCTGCGGCGCTTGCTGAGACGCGCGTAGTAGGACCCGTACTGCCCCCAGTCAACACCGTGACTAAGCTCAGACCAGACCAGCGAGGATTTGAGACGGAACAGATGAATTGTGCCGGACGGCCGATCCAGGGTGAACTCGGTTTTCTCTCCAAATCCGTCCCGCTCGCTCCAGAATACACTCTGAGCTAAATCAGCGCGATAGCTTTCGAACGTTTTGCGCAAACGTCCGCGTAAGCGGATTTTAGGCGACGGTTCGGGACGAAAACGCAGACCGGTCGAGAGTGACAGTTGCCGCCGCATACGGTCGCTGAAGAAATACGTCAGGCCCGCCGTGGGCCCCTCACTGCGTTCTTCCTCAAGTTTCTTGCGATAGCGCGAGGAAAAAATCTCCTCCATCGTGTCATAATCGGTGTCGTAGCTGTCGGCATAGAGCCGGAGACGTTTGGAAAGATCGGGCAGACGCAGCCGGGCGGAAAAATCCAGCTTATATTCATTATTGTCGCTCCCCTCGAGAATAATGAGACGGGGGGTCACGCGGATATGCGAGCCCTCCACCTGATAGGCGGTCAACAGGTTGCCGTAGAACCGGCCGGTCATCTCAGCCTCGTGGTCCTCCTCCTGACGAACCGTGGATGAAATCACATTGTTGATAGATTCAGCTAAACGCAGGACGCGGCCACTTAAATAGCGATGACTCCGGTCCATACGCGTCATTTCCCGGCGTAGGGGCGCGGCGGACTCATCCGCATACCCGGTGCCGGTAATGTTTGATAACAGCAACAACGCGCCGGCAAAGAGCCGTGCGGTTTTAAGCTCAACCGCCCGCCCCACCGGTCTGTATGTTTTCATTTTCACTCGACATGATCGGCGGTCATCTGGTCAAAGAGCGGCAAGAGAGTCAACCGGCGCTGATACACTTCCAGCCCCTGCATAATCCGGTGCAGTTCAGCCTCGTCGTATGTCAGATCGGGATCACAGGCGATGAACAGCAACCAGATACCGCTCGTGGTGTCCCGCCGGAATCCGATCACCTGCCGATGACGTGTGCCCTGAACCTCTGCGTATTTTAAAGCATGCTGCGGTTTGCGAAAGAATACGCCTTTCAACATCATGCGTACCGCTTCATCACTTCCGTACAATGCGAGAAAGGCCGCCGCACCGTCCATCTGGATGATATCTTCAAGATCGGCCCGGCGGGTCAGGTAATCCGGGTTTTGCGCGAGTCCGGCCTGCATCAGCAGATTAGAGCTGGTGATTAATTTATAGCCCGGCGGAACTTCAGCTTGCTGCAGGGCCAACTCGTCAAGCACACTGGCCGGGAACGGATTCAAGGACACATCCTGCGACGAGAACGAAGCAAACTTGTAAAGCATTACCCCGGCTATCAGAATCAGCGCCCATTTAAAGATCGTTTTACGTTGCATATGCTCTCCCGAAAAAAAGCTGACTATAATTCATTTCTGCCATTGTTACTTTACGCCGCTTTTCCAATGAAAGACTATAGGGTATTGTCCTACCTATAAAAGTACAAAAACGGGGAATCGGTTGACGACTAGGGCGACCAACCTTCGCCCGTCGGGCTACGGCGGGCAGGCGACCACGGTCGACGAATGAGGAATCTGCCCCGTAATCCGTAGTCGTCGCCGTAGTCGTCGACCGAAAAAATAATAAATGGACAGTTAAACGGAGGAGAAGACCGCAAACGGATAATCGGGATTCAATATCTTATGTATTCAGACTTAAGTTTAACACCGCTGCCGGAACTGACCCATTATTACATGATAACAACGATTGAACTTGCCCACCGCTAAGTCTTTGTAATAGGATCATGGAGTTTTTGTCAGTTAATTAACAATTTCCTACTGTCTCTGAAAGGGTTAGGTTATGCTTGAAGCTCTTTTACAACCGTCTGCCATTGCGGTAATCGGTGCCTCGCGCACCCCCGGCAAGGTTGGTCACGAAATAGTCGCCAACCTGATTGCCAGCAAATTCGCCGGCGCTATTATCCCCGTAAACCCCTCCGCGCAGGAAGTGCTTGATCTGAAGTGCTACCCGGATCTGGCCGCTTACGGCAAGCATATCGATCTGGGTATTATCGCTGTTCCGACCGCTTTGGTGCGCGATTCCGCTGAAGCATGCATGAATGCCGGAGCAAAGGCTTTGGTAGTAATCACTGCCGGCTTCAAAGAAGTCGGCGAGGAAGGGCTCAAACTCGAAAAGGAACTGGCAAAACGCTGCAGCTCCCGTGATGTACACCTGCTGGGGCCGAACTGTCTCGGACTGATCAATACCCACCACAAAATGAACGCCTCCTTTGCTAAACAAATGCCGCTCCCCGGCGGCATTTCTGTGATATCTCAATCAGGTGCGCTTTGCACCGCCATTCTCGACTGGGCCGCACAACGCCATCTGGGCCTGGCTAAACTTATCAGCATGGGCAATAAGGCCGATCTCAGTGAAACCGATTTTCTGACAGCTTTCTCCAAAGATGACGACACCAGCGTGATTGTCGGTTATCTGGAAAGCGTTGATTCCGGCATCGATTTTATTAAGGCGGCCGAGAATGCCGCAACCCGCAAGCCGGTTGTTATCTTTAAAGCCGGCGTAACCCAGGCGGGTGTCAAGGCCGCATCCTCACATACCGGCAGCCTGGCCGGTGCCGATACCGCCTATGGCGCAGCCTTTAAGCGCTCCGGCATTATCCGGGCCGCAACATTCGAAGCACTGTTCGATTACGCAACCGCCTTTGCAATGCAGCCGCTGCCCAAAGGCGACCGCGTGGCCATTATCACCAACGCCGGCGGCCCGGGTATCATGGCGGCCGACGCGGTTGAACAGATGGGTATGCAGGTGACATCGCTGGCCGGCGGCACAGCCACCGCCCTGCGCAAAAAACTGCCCGCGGCAGCCAGCGTAAGTAATCCGATCGATGTGCTGGGTGACGCCGACCCCGAACGCTATGTCATGGCGGTCAACGCCGCACAATCTGATGATTCGGTCGACGCGATTATTGTCATACTTACCCCGCAGGCTATGACCAAACCGGCCGAAACCGCCCGCGCCATCGCAGCCAGTTCCGAAGGCAATAAGCCGATTCTGGCATGCTTCATGGGCGGAGCGGATGTTATGCCGGGACGCCAGGAACTGGTGGCGCACAGCCTGCCGGATTATACTTCACCCGAACGCGCCGTCGCCGCCTTGAAAAGTATGTGTGATTATGTGGCATGGCTTAATCGTCCCCCGCGGATTGTGACGCGCTTTCCGGTCAACCGGCACAGGGTCAAGCGCATCATCCGCCGGCATCTGCGCTCGAATCACTTGCAGGTAGGAGAAGCGCAGGCTAAGTCGATTCTGCGGGCCTATAATTTCAATGTCCCGCCTGGAACAGAAGCCGCCAGCTCACAAGAAGCGCAGGATATTGCCGAGAAAATCGGCTACCCGGTAGCGATGAAGATCATGTCACCGGATATTGTTCATAAATCGGATATGGGTGGTGTGCGGCTGAATCTGGGATCACCCTCAGAAGTACGCGACGCCTATGACCTGATGATGATGCGCATTCGCGAACGCGCACCGGAGGCCCGCCTCGAAGGCGTCTATGTCGAGAAAATGTGCGGCCGCGGCCGCGAGGTTATTCTCGGAATGACCCGCGACCCGCAGTTCGGGCCGATGCTGATGTTCGGTCTCGGCGGAATTTTTGTGGAAGTGATGAAGGATGTCACTTTTCACATTGCTCCGATTACCGCCGATGAAGCACGCCAGATGCTTGAAAGAACCAAGTCATACAGCCTGTTGAAAGGCGTGCGCGGTGAGGTCAGCGTGGATATCGATGCCATTGCCGACAGCCTCCAGCGTATCAGCCAGCTTGTCACCGACTTTCCGGAAATTGTCGAAATGGATATCAATCCCTTTATTGTCGGGCGGGCCGGCGCGGAATCCGTAGCCGCCGATGCCCGTATCACTCTTAAGCAAATGTGAATATCAGGAATCCCATGAAGAAAATAAAACCAGACTATGATGCAGAATGGCAGGCGCACTATGCCGACATGGTGCTGACTCCGGCCAAAGCCGTCTCACAGATCCGCCCCGGACAACGCGTCTTTATCGGCCCCGGCTGCGCCCAGCCGTTCGAACTTGTCAAGGCTATGACCGCCCGCAGCAGGGATCTCGCCGATACAGAAATCATCCACCTGCTGACTCAGGGCGACGCCCCCTATGCCACCAAGGAACTCGCGGACTGCTTCCGTATCAACAGCTTCTTTATCGCCGATAATGTGCGCGATATAATTCAGGAGGCGTTGGGTGACTATACCCCTATTTTTCTGTCGGATATACCGCGACTTTTCAGCAGCAGCCAAATTCCGCTGGACGTTGCATTAATCCAGGTGACCCCGCCTGACAGCCGTGGACGCTGCAGCCTCGGGGTCTCGGTGGATATTGTAAAGAGTGCCGCCGAAAACGCCAGTCTGGTCATCGCTGAAATCAATCCCAATATGCCGCGCACTCTCGGAGACAGTTTTATCGATGTTGAGGATATTGATGTCCTGGTTCCGGTCGATTATCCGATTATCGAGGTTGATACACCGGAGCCTACCGAAGAAATCCGCCGCATCGGTGAATACGTCGCCGGACTGGTGGAGGACGGATCGACGGTTGAATTCGGCATCGGCCGCATTCCGCAGGCGGTAACTGAATTTCTGAAAGAGAAAAAAGAACTTGGCATTCACACTGAAATGTTCTCGGATTCCATGATTGACCTGATTGAGTCAGGGGCGGTCGATGGTTCCCGTAAGTCAAAAGACCGTAACAAAGTAGTTGCCAGCTTCTGTATGGGGACCAAACGACTGTATGATTACATCGACAATAATCCCGATTTTTCGTTCAATCCGACCGAATACGTCAACGATCCGCTGGTCATCAGCCAGCAGAGCCATCAGATTGCCATTAATGTTGCGCTGGAAGTGGATTTGACCGGTCAGATATGCGCGGACTCCATCGGCACCAGCTTCTACTCAGGAATCGGCGGGCAGGTTGATTTTAATCGCGGTGCCGGACGCTCGCCCGGCGGCAAAGCCATTATCGCGCTGCCGTCAACCGCCAAAGATGATACCGTTTCCCGGATCGTCACCCGCCTAAGCCCCGGTGCCGGGGTGGTTACCACCCGCGGAGATGTGCATTATGTAGTAACCGAATACGGCGTGGCATATCTGCACGGCAAAAGCGTACAGCAGCGCGCGATGGCGCTGATTTCAATCGCCCACCCCAAATTCCGCCCGCAGTTGCTGAATGAAGCTATCGAAGCTAAGTACCTGCGTCCGGAACTGGCCGACTTCGAGGGCAAACTGCAGGTGGGGCGGCCGGATTTCCGCACAGCCTACGTGCTGAACGACGGCACACAGATCAACTTCCGCCCCATTCACCCAACCGATGAAGATAAGGTGCGCGACCTGTTCTATGCGCTCTCACAGGAAACCATCTATTACCGCTTCATGTCCCGCATCAAGACCATCCCGCGTAAACAGATCATGAACTTTGTCTATATTGATCACCGCAAGGATGTTGCTCTGGTCGGAACTGTTCCGGAAGCCTCCGGTGAAGAAATTGTTGCGATCGGCCGCTATTATCTGGATGAAAAAACCAACTGTGCGGAAGTGGCTTTTGTCGTCCATGACGCTTGGCAGAACAAAGGGATCGGTACCTTCTTGTTGAAACATCTGGCGGTGCTGGCACGCCGCAACGGTATCAGCGCATTTACCGCGGAAGTGCTGCGCGCCAACCGGCCGATGCAGCACATCTTCAATAACTTTGACTACAAAGTCACCAGTGAACCCCACGAGGATATCGTCAGCTACCGGATCGAATTCAACCCATGATGCTGTTTGCTTGCCAGCGGGATTGATTTAGCATAGTTTTCCCGGTGATGCGATTAATTCAGTCACTCGGAGAAAGGCCTGTATAATGAGCATGGTTTCGGTGGTAGTGCCCCTGTTCAACGAAGTTGAAACTGTTCCGCTGTTGTGCGAAACACTGCACAATGTAATGTCCGGGATCAACCGGCCATATGAAATTCTGATTGTTGATGACGGAAGCACAGACGGCTCATGGAAATGCCTGCAGGAGCAGGCCGCCAGATTTCCCGGCTTAAAATTAATCCGTTTCCGCCGCAATTTCGGTCAGACCGCTGCCATCAGTGCCGGTTTCCACGAAGCGGAAGGCGAAATCATTATCACTATGGATGCCGACATGCAGAATGAACCCGCCGACATTCCGCTTTTGATCGAACAGATGGAACTGGGTTACGATGTCGTCAGCGGCTGGCGCAAAGACCGGCAGGATGCCTTTATCAACCGCAAACTGCCCTCGATGCTGGCAAACCGCCTGATCAGCGTTATCACCGGCGTCAGCCTGCACGATTACGGCTGTACGCTGAAGGCCTACCGCCGCGAAATTGTCAAAAATCTCGATCTTTATGGCGAAATGCACCGCTTTATTCCCGCACTGGCAAGCTGGGTGGGCGGCAGCATCAATGAGGTCCCCGTAAGACACCACTCCCGCCGTTTCGGCACGTCTAAATACGGCATATCCCGCACATTACGCGTTATTCTCGACCTGCTGACCGTCAAATTTCTGCTGCGTTACAGCACTCACCCGATCCAGATCTTCGGCAAGATCGGCATCTTCTTTGGAATGCCCGGATTGCTGATGCTGCTGGTTACCCTCGGCGCTCATCTCTCACACCTGCTTTTCGGGACTGCCGCCGGTGCCATGCTCATCAAACGGCCCTTCTGGGTGATAACACCGTTTATGTTGATAGTGGTCTGCCTGCAGTTCATCAGCATGGGTTTACTGGCGGAAATCCAGATCAGGACCTATCACGAAGCACAGCACAAACGAACGTATGTTGTAAAGGAACGCTGCTCATCCGCTGATTCAGGCAAATGCTAACGGTGGGTCAATGACTCAGCAGCCGCAAACTTTGATTGCTCTGGCAATATCAATCATCATTGTCACCGGAACCGCAGTACTGGCAAGAGTGTTATTGCATAGCCGTAAAAAAGGTTTACGACTGTTTGCATTTGCCGGCAATGTCGCACAGGCAGCCTGGCCGGTAAAAGACGCTTGCGTGGTGCTCGGTACGCTTATGCTGCTGCAGCTTTCGATTGCAAGCGTTTTATCCTTAATAAACCACTCTGCCCCGCAGCCCCCCCCGCTATGGATACTGCTGCTAATCCAGGGTATCTGCTTTCATGGTCTGGGCGGGATTCTTTTGCTGCTGGCGTGGAAGCGGCACCCGCACCGCCCACTACCCGGAATGCAGCACAGCCCCGGTTTGCACCATATCGGGATGGGGCTGGTTTATTATCTTGCGGCAGCTCCGGTAGTATGGGCCGGCTCGTTATTAAGCAATTACATTCTGCGGGATATTGAACCACAAAGCATAATCTCTGTTATGCTGCAGGCCGAGCTGCCATGGCAGGCTGAGCTGTTTGCGATTGCGCTGGCCATACTGGTGGCACCAGTGGTCGAAGAAGCCCTCTTTCGCGGATTGTTACTGCCGGTGGCTCTCCGGCAGTTTAATAAGCCGTTACCCGCTGTTATTCTGGTCTCATTTGCATTCGCAGCCATCCACGGCCACCTGCCGTCGATTCTGCCCTTGACCATCCTCGGGATGTTCTTCTCTTTCAGTTTTCTCAAAACCGGATCGCTCTACCCCGCAATTGCCATGCATGCCGCCTTCAATACAGTGACTATAATGCTCGTGATGTGGGCCAGAACCATACCGGGCATGCTGCAGAATTGAAGCCGTCGTTCAATCCGCCGCGCCCTCGAGGCGCAGTCTCAACTCAGCCAGCCGCGCCTGCTGCGCAGGCG
>PXDI01000060.1 GCA_003565095.1 PVC group bacterium
CCATCTGCTTCTGGTTGATGTATTTCTCGAAAATGTAGCCCAGCACATCGGGATTTATCTCATTGGCGTTGGCAACCGGACGGTTGTCCAGATGCCATTCGTATTGATCAAAAAAGTCGAACAGCTTTGCAAATGCTTCGTCAGGGATGTTGATGGCCTCGCCGTACTTTTCTTCCAGCTCGTGCGGCATGAAAATGCCGCCATTGAGATACGGAACATCGCCGATCAATGCAGCAAGGTCTTTGTCGAGTTCCCTGACTTTTTTTGCCAGAACTTCATGGCACAGTTTGAGCAGGAAGTAGCGGTAGAATGTATGAAAACTGCCTTCGCCTTTTACTTTCTGCACACGCTGAAGCCGGTTGCGTAAATAGTCGGTGTCTCCATCCAGAAACCCTTTTTTCTGGATAAAGTAAATGAACATCAGCCGGTTGAGCATTACCGAAGCGTACCATTTGGCGTCAGCCATATCGCGGATACCGTCAATGAACGAAAGAAAGGCGTCGTGCTCTTTTTTGAAACGCTCATAGAAACGTTTGGTAACGCGATCGATATCTAAAGCAGACCGCACCTTTTCGAGCACATCTATCAAATCAATCTTTTCCTCTTCGTCCATACCGACTTCCAGATAACCGATCTTCTCAATCAGCAGCATCGGCTGGTTCGGAAGATATTCGTGCTCCTTGCGGGCCAGCGGCTGACCGGGCACACGCCGCACCCATTGCCATATCTGGCGTCCGGCGGCGGTGTCGGTAAAGATAAGCAGGTGTTCGCGGATGTTTCGCGATATCTTTGTTTCGATTTTTGCGCGGATATTTGCAGGGGGAAGTTCGGGACAGTGCAGGGCAAAGAATCCGCGCTTTTGCGCAACCGGCTTCAGTTGATAGACGGTTCCGTTTATCTCAACCGGATAGGCGGTTTCGCTTTCCGGCCAGTCCCAGCCAAGCTGGTTGAACAGCTCGCCGAATTCGTGTGCTTCCAGCAGTTGTTTGGCTTTGCTGCGGCTGATTATCATGTGTTCTTTCCGTCCCGTAGTCCCAGCGAGCAGATCAAGCGCGGTTCATTGCTGATTGCCGTGTGTTTGCCCATGGCAAGTTCATCTTCCTCGTAAAGCGCCTGAACCGCTTCAGTAACCGCTTGGGCGGATGAACGAATCTTCAAATGCTGACTCAACACCACCTTGGCTTTTTCGGTCAGCGGGTTTTCGTAGATCTGCTGTAACGCCTTGCGGACTTCGACCGTGTCGAACAGCTCGCCTTCAATGTGATCCAGATAGTTCTTGAGCATTTCGTAAACTCTGTAGCGTATGCCGTGGCGGCTGCCGAGTGTGCCGACAGTATTATGAACGTTGCGGTTTTCACGGATGATGACATCCACTCCGGCGGCGACAAGTTCGTGATGCTCCGGCGCTTTTTCAACCGCGGGAGTGTCAGGTTCACACCGGGCGGCTTTCATGATGCGGTACTGGGACTCTGTCACGCTAACCCCGTTTGCGTCCATCCAGGCTAAGGCGCAGTTGCCGTGGGCCGTCTCCAGAAACACCAGCACACCTTCCGGTTGATCCGGCTGTGCCCGCCAGGGGCGCGCTGAATAAACCACATCCGGCAGGCCGGGGATTATTTTAGCCAGCTTCGGGTTGCGGTCTATCGCGTTTTTCCATATTTGGTAAGCCTCGGATGCCAGATCAACCTCTCCATCATCCTCATCCCCGTCCAGTATGCCGGATTTCTCATGATACAGATCCTGTAAGGTCTTAAGGTCGTCCTGATCTTCAAAAAAGGCTTCGTCGGAGCCGACAACCTCGGCATTTTCCGTCAAACGTTCTTTTACGCGCGAGCGCAAGCGGATGATGCGCTCAACCCCGTCCGCCGGCAGAAATGAGTAGCAGGTGATTGTCTGGTGCTGCTGGCCGATGCGGTCAACACGTCCCGCCCGCTGAATCAGGCGGATGATTGCCCACGGCAGATCGTAATTTATCACAATGTGTGCATCCTGCAGGTTCTGCCCTTCGCTGAGCACATCAGTTGCCACCAGTATCCGCAGCTCCTTGCCGGAATCTACAACCGCACCGTTGCTGACAGGGCTGAAGCGGTGTACAAGTTCGGTGAGATTCTCGGTCTGGCCTGTTACCGCCGCGACATCATGCAGCCCGGATTTCCGCAATTCACTAACAAGATACTTGGCCGTATCCGCAAACTGGGTGAAAACAATCACCTTCTCGCCGGAGTGATCGCTGGTCAGCAATCTTTTGAGCTGCCGCAGTTTTTCGTCCCGCTCAGGCTGCCAGTCACCGTATTTCTTGAGCAGTTTCAGCAGATCAGCAGCGTCTTTCTGTAAATCAGTTGCCAGTTCTTTGGTGAAATGGCATGAGTGAATCCATTTAAACCTGCTTTCGGCATGTTTCCGGTACCAGGCATAGATTTCGGCGGCACGGCGCATAAATGCCTGCTCGTCAACCAGTGGTTGCTCCCGGCTATCTTCATTGTCCAGTTGCAACTCCTCGTCTTCATCCGTAATGCGTGAATCCAGCAGCTCAACATCCTGCGCACCGATCGGAAGCGGCAAATTGTTTTCTAAAGCGTGCAGAAAGACGTGGTTGCGCAGAATATGGCGTTCAATTGACTGGATAAAGACATTCCCGCTGCTCTCCAGCCGCTTAAACAGCCCTGTGCGGCAAAAGCCCATAAGTCGCTTTCCCGCGCGTGAAAGATTATCCATCATCTCCTGTTCATCAGGAGTACGACCGGCTTCTGTGGATTTTGCGGCATACAGCCCCAGCCCGTAGCGCGGCAGCGAAAGCCGGCTGATGGGCTTTGCCACATTGTCGGAATACAATCGGGCGTATTGATCATCGGGATTGTTGTCATCCACATTGAACTTGAGTGTACGGGGAAGCCGCGCCGGAAAATACTGCCTGCGCCCATCGGAGAAAAGCAGATAATGCATGCCGTTGCCGTCATCCATTATGGCATGATTCTCCTTGATAAAGCTTCTGGTACGCCGGACAAGATAGAGGCGCATCAGTTCACGCCAGTCGTCGGCATAGATGCTGTATTCAAAGGCCCGCAATGTGCGTGGCTTGCATTCTTTGGAATTCAAAAACATCGGCCCCGCCTCACGGATCAGGGCTTCCGGTGCAATGCCGATATCCTTCTCGGGATCAACAAACAGGCGTAACTGATTGGCTATATCCAGATAGGTCTTGTTGTATGGTGTGGCCGAAAGCATGATCACCCGTGACTCGTTCTGCCTGATGTAATCCTTGACCATCGAGTAACGCTGCCCGTCACGGTTGCGCAGGTTGTGCGATTCGTCAATAATCACCAGTTGATATCGCCGCATTTTCACCAGTCGGCGGGCATTGGTTATGGACAGCACTTCCATTGGCACGTTGTACTTGTGGGCATAGTCCTTCCACATGGAAACCAGATTTTTCGGGCAGATCACCAGTACCCGCAGATGATCAAACAGGCTGGCCACGGCGGTTGCCGTGATTGTCTTACCCAGGCCGACCACATCACCAATCAGCACTCCGCCGCGCTCCTTGAGATGACGGGCCGCAATCTTGACCGCGTCTTTCTGGAAAGGAAAGAGGTCTTGTTCGAACCGCTCAGGCAGAACTTCCTCTGCTATGCCGGTACGCGCCTCCTGCGAAAGCACATAGGCCATCTTCAGATAGATGTGGTATGGGGGAATGGCATCTTCGCGGGCCCAGCTTTCTTCGATAACCTGAATCAGATCCTCGGTGATATCCACGGCGAAGCGGTCTTTCCAGCGCTCATCAAACCAGGCTGCCAGTTTATTTGCGGCGTCATGGTCAAGCACATCAACATTCAGTTCGCCCTGCCGCCCAAGCCCGGCAAAGGTCAAATTACTGCTACCGACATAGCCAATTACCGGATTATCGGCATCATCACGAAACGCCAGATAAAGCTTGGCATGCAGCGGATAACTCGTAAACAGCTTCACCACCAGTTTACCTTCACGCAACTGCACCAGCAAACGGCGTAATCCGGTCTCATCGGCGTCAGTCGGGATGCCAAAGCATAGTTGCCGGCGGAAAGACTCTGCCAGCGCCTTCTTTATGCGTGCGGCCTCGCCCTGATCAATCCGCTTTTGCGAATCGGCGCTCAGCGCCTTGCGCAACTCGAATTCATCCGACAAAGCCATCCCGACCAGCAGACGGCATTGATTACCCTTCCCGCCGGGGAAAGCCTCAATCTGTGTATCGATCTCTTTCCAGCCGCGCAGATTGAAATAGCCGACACAGAAATCGGCACGATGCGCACGCGCAAGGCTCTGACGCAGGGCATTTGAAAGATACTCGTCTATGTTATCAAATATGCGCGGCATTTCTATCCTTTCAAACAATCCGAATAGCTATTATCCATCCGATTATAACTGCACATAATTCCGAATTCCAGCAATATATGAGACAACAATTCTCATTATGGTCTTCTTTTAGATACTGCCATCGACTACATCAAACTTCCTCCAGACACACGTCGACGTCAGTCGATGGAAGTCGACGGAAGTCGCCAATTCCGCAAATGCCATCTTGGCATTCGCATTCAAAACGTTTATAAAGCCATTGTGACTGTAAATCAAAGACAAATGCATTTGCGGGTGGAAGGCATGGTTCAGGGGGTGTGTTTCCGCTATTATACGCAGACGCAAGCCACAGCGCTGGGATTGAGCGGCTGGGTGCGCAACCGTCCGGACGGCAGCGTCGAAATAATAGCCGAAGGGGAGACAGAGGCGCTGGAGCAACTGCGTGAATGGTGCACGCACGGCCCGCCGCATGCACGCGTGACCGCGGTAAAATGTGAATTAAGGCAAACCAATGAGCATTTCAGTTCGTTTACTATAACGGGATAAGTACACGTAACTGTCAAAATTTGCATGAAAAATGATGTGAACGGTAAGTGAGTGTGTGAGGGTTTTGGACAATAAGGACAAATATATGAAAAAAGTTTTATCGGGAATACTTTTGCTTCTATCAGCCTCCCTGCTCAAGGCGGCAGAAGCACCCACCCGCGAGGAGAATCTGGTCTGGTCGGCGGACCGCGATACCGCCCGGCAGGCGGAATATGCCGGAAACGAGGATATTCTATTGCGTCCCGGGCTGGTGGCCGATCGCAAGTCACGTACTGTTGTTATCGATGCTGAAGCCACCGGAATCAGCCCGAACGAACCCGTCGAGTTCTTTATCATCGGTATCAACAGCGGGCATGATTATGAAGCCATTGCCGTCGCATTCGCCTGTCCGGGAGATGTCAGACAGGCACTGGAATTCATCGGCCTGCCGCCGGGCCGGCCGGTTGATTTTGAAAAACTGTATTTCTGGCCCAAAGGGGAGCGGGTGCTGCTGACCGTTGATTCCGATGATGAAGCCGTTCCGCTGAAAAATGTCCCTCTCGAGAAACTGGTGTTTGACAAGCGCATCGATGCCCCAATGCGCACCAACGGCATAGTTTTTACCGGATCGGTTTATCTTGAAGAGGACGGCGAACGCAAACTGGCGGCAGCAACCCGTGAACCGCATTCAATCGCCGCATCATACAACGAACAGGAAAGCTTGCTGGATGTTCCGATGCAGGCGCAGCAGGGCAGTGTCTATAAGTACCATCACAGCAATCCGGCTTTCCCGCTGCGCACCGGCCAGCGGCTGGTCGTCACCATGCGCCCGGAACGGCCGCTGACGGCATTGCCGAGAGTGCTTGATATCAAACTGCAGATCAAGCCCGCAAATCATGAAACCCCCGCACAATCACCTGGTGATGTGGTTTTTCTACAACAATTCGCGGATGCGGACGAACACAACCTGCAACCACTGACACTGAACGGCTGGCTGGAACAGATCGCCGCCTGGAACAAGGCACAGCGTGACCCGTTTGTAACGGTCAGCTTTCATCCCGGCCTGCCGCTGAAAACCGTGCGCGAACTAAGCCGGCTCCTCAACAGCATTAATTCCCCGCAGGGCATCCGGGTTGAACCACCGCCCGCCGGTCACCTGCATTTTCAAGCATTTCTGACCGACGAACGGCTGGCCGACCGTAATCAACGCAACGTGCAGCCGCCGGAACTGCATGTTGCCAGAGTTGAAAGCGGACTGCAGGCATCCTTGACACTGATAACCGAAACATGGCACGAAAACCAGTTACGGCCGGAGCTTTCCTTTGAGGAAGTAACGCTGTCCACTCCAAAGGATTTACGCCAGGCACTCGAACGCGCCAACCCGCGGCTGCCGGTATTGCTGATCTATGCCGCCGACAATATTACCTACGGAGACATCCTTCCATACATCGGGACAGCAAGCTCCAGCCACCATCTCATTCATGTTTTTTTTAAATAGTGAAAAAAAGACACTTGACGTGCTGATTTATTCATGTAAAAGAGCCCCACTGTGCAGGGGGCCCGTCAACGGGTGAACTGAATTGGGAACAGAAGGGCCGCAAGGCTCGTAAACGGGGTTATTGGAGAATGACGGAACCATATGATTTGCGCTTTACAAGCACTCACGAGTGGATCGCCCTGGAGGGCAAAACCCGGCGCTGCGGAATCAGCGAGTACGCCCAGTTTTTTATGGGCGACATCATCCGGGTGGACCTGCCGGAACCGGACGACCACCACTATGAAGAGGGCGAGGAAATCGGCACAATTGAATCGCTGAAAACCAGTCTCGATCTGCATATGCCGGTCACCGGACGCATCACTGCGGTCAATACACGCCTGCTCAGTAATCCGGAACTAATCAATGAGGATGCGTATGATGCCGGGTGGATTTTTGAAATGAAGCCCGACAAGGTCTCGGCCGTCGAGGAATTGATGGATATCGACGAATATGAGGCTGATATCCCGGATGACGACGAAGAAGAATAACCACCGGAAAACGCCATGACAGAACTACTGCCTGTGGCAATTGCCTGCGTGGCGGCCTATTTGACCGGGTCCATTCCTTTCGGCCTGCTGATTGCCCGCGTCCGCGGAGTTGATATACGCACCGTCGGCAGCGGCAATATCGGCGCCACCAATGTTTTCCGCTGCGTCGGCAAAAAATGGGGTGTCCTCGTTTTTGCGCTGGATTTTCTCAAGGGCTTTATAGCGGCCGGTGTGCTGCCGGTGCTGCTGGCAAGCTGCGCTACCGCCCCGGCCGAAATCCGGCTGGTGCTGGCGGCGGTGGCGGTTGCCGGACATAACTGGCCGGTCTGGCTGCGCTTCAAGGGCGGCAAAGGCATTGCCACCAGCGCCGGCGCACTGCTGGGCGTCGCTCCGGTGGCCGTCGGCCTGGCGGCGGTTGTCTGGTTCGCCGCGTTCTTTATTTTGCGCTATGTCTCGGTGGCATCGCTGCTGGCGGCGCTGACAGTCGGCATAGCTCCCTGGACCCCGCTGCTGCCCGATGCTTCACCGTGGCTGCGGGTCGTGCTTGGATTACTGGCACTGGCCGCCATTATCCGCCACCGTGCTAATATTCAGCGGCTGTGCAAAGGTACCGAAAACCGGTTTTCGTTCAGAAAAAAGGGGGAAGCATGACAACTAAAGTGGCGGTAATCGGCGATGGCGGCTGGGGGACGGCCCTGGCAATGGTCGCCCATGCCAACGGACATGCAGTATCAGTCTGGAGCGCTTTCTCAGACTATGCCGCGGAGCTTTGCCGGACCCGGCTCAACAGTCGCTTCCTGCCGGAGATCCCCCTGCCGCCGGCGATCACATTCACTGCCGACCGCAAAGACGCCGTATCGGATGCCGGTCTGGTTATTATTGCCGTCCCGACCCGCTTTTTCAATGACGTCGTCACAACATTTAACGGGTTGATCCCGCGCGATGCGCTGGTGGTCAGTGTTACCAAAGGAATCGAGAACGATACCGGACGCTGCATGAGCGAGATTGCCGGGGAACTGCTGCAGCGGGACGATGTGGCCGCACTTTCCGGCCCCAGTCATGCCGAAGAGGTGGCAAAAAATATTCCCACCGCAGTAACCGTGGCGGCTGCACAACCGGATAAAGCGGTCGCCATCCAGCAGATTATGAGCGGACGCTTTTTCCGGGTCTACACCTCCGATGATGTGCGCGGGGTGCAGCTTGGCGGCGCTCTCAAAAATATTATCGCCATTGCCGTCGGCGTCAGCGACGGTTTGGGATTCGGTGACAATACCCGCGCAGCGCTGATAACCCGCGGTCTGGTGGAGATTACACGTTTGGGCTGCGCGCTGGGAGCGCAGGCGGAAACATTTGCCGGACTCAGCGGAATGGGCGACCTGATTGTCACCTGTACCAGCCG
>PXDI01000042.1 GCA_003565095.1 PVC group bacterium
AAGCCGCCGCTGGAGTCGAACTCCGACTCGACCCCGGCCTTTCGTGGCCTGAAGATTGCATCATCTACATACGCCGGGATAGCGCATGCGGACCCATCACCTTTTCGACCGCCGGCAGTTTCATTGCGCCCACCGGAAACGCCGTCGATGAAATCGAACAAAACGGAACCTTCGCAATCCGTCGCCGTGGCAACACCTCCCACTGGGATTTTATCTAACATGAACTCACCCAAAACCATTTAACCTTCATGCAACTCATACCCAACAACCGCCCGCAGCCCGCCGAGGCCGAACGCATCGCCGCCGAAATGCTCGACGGATTCAACGCCGCATTCCGGCAGTTAGTGGATCACCATCGACGGTTCTTCCTCCGATTCTGGTCATCCGCCGCCACTCCCGACGAGATACTGGAAACCATGGGCACGGACGCGATTTTAATGCTAAATACGGCATCACAGAACGTCGCAAACATCCACGCACTGGCGGCGATCATGGGCCAGACCATCGACGACTTTCTCCCGCCCGAGTTCTACGCCCCCCGCCGCGAGTTTGTCATCGAGACGGACGCAGGCCAACCCACCGGGCGCGTAACCCTCGCCCCGGCCGCCGAAGGCCATGACGCATGGGGACGCCCCATCCCTGAACCCGAGCCGGAGCCGGAGCCGGAACCGGAACCCGAACCCGACCCAAGCGAAGAACCATGAATCTCCTTTCCGTCATCGCAGCATCCCGCCGGAGGGGTGGGGAAAACCTATTATTCCCGCAGGCCAGCGGCGGCACAGTTTCTGTAATCGCCCAGGACGGGAAATGGTATCGCGTCCATCGGTTTCTAACCGGCGGCACACTAACCGTGACGACGTCGGGCCTCATGGAATATCTCATCGTGGCTGGTGGCGGCGGTGGCGGATCACGCGGCATCGGCGGCGGCGGCGGCGGCGCGGGCGGCTTGCTCTATGGCAGCGAAAACGTAACCACTGGCGCAAAAAGCGTCACAGTAGGCGCGGGGGGTAACGGTGGTGCTGATTCTGGCGCTATGCCCGGAGCCGGCGGCGGCAGCTCATCGGTGCTAGGGCATACCGCAGTCGGTGGCGGCGGCGGCGGCTCGTCATCAAACAATACGAACAACGCTGCTGGCCGCGATGGCGGTTCGGGCGGCGGTGGTGGTGAGGGATCTTCGGGCACAGGCGAAGGCACCGGCGGCACCGGAACATCCGGCCAAGGATTCGCGGGCGGGAATAGTAACTATGGAGGGTCGGAAAATACCCAGCGAGGCGGCGGCGGTGGCGGCGCGACAGGAGCAGGCGCAAATGCTGCCGTCGCGCTTAGTGGCTTCGACTCCAAGGATACAGCCGGTGGACCAGGATATGCGTCATCCATAACTGGATCATCGCTCACATATGCGACAGGCGGCAATGGTTCCGCCGATTCCATAACGGATGGCGGAACCAATCGCGGCGATGGCGGAACAGGCAGCGGACCGAGGAACATACTTGTTCGCGGTGGCAACGGCGGTTCCGGCATCGTCATCATTCGCTACCGCATCACGGAAACCGAATATCACAACGAATCCTAACCGCCACCCATGAACCGAGACGAAATCCACGAAATCTAACCATAAACAAATAGAAAACAAAAACCATGTCAGACGCCGCACGCCACGCCGCATTTTATGCCGCTGAATCCACATACGGGACAACTCCCGAAAACCCCGCCTTCAAACCGATTCGTCATACTGGAATGACGTTAGGCGCTCAACGCGAATCATTACAATCCGAAGAACTTCGACCGGATAGACAAATCCAAGATTTCCGTCTCGGGACTATCATGTTGGCCGGGGATATTTCGACGGAACTTTCCTTTGAGTCCTTCGACGATTTCCTTGAAGCGGTTCTCATGGGAACTTGGACGCCGAAAGCCGTAAGCGCAGTAGCTACCATTTCCGCCGCAGCTTCCGACGATAGCTTTAATGATTCCGGCAATGGTTTCGTTCTGGCAGGATTTGAAGAAGGTGATGTTATCATCACAAGCGGATTCTCCGAACCTGCAAACAACGGCAATTTCCGCATTACCTCGGTTGACGCTGGTAAGATCATTGTGGAAACACTCGCCGGAGGCATTGCCGATCTCGTTGATGATGCCGCCGAAGCGGGCCACACGCTAACAACTAACGAAAGCATTTTGAAAGCTGGTACGATTCGCCGTTCATTCTCCATGCTTCGCGAGTTCACCGATCAAGACGCGGAACCTTTCCACCTTTACAAAGGGACGGAATTGAACACGTTGGCTTTGAGCGTCGATCCCACTTCTATCATTTCCGCAGTATTCGGCGCAATGGGGCGGGAATCGATGGCACCAAGCGAAGATGCGCCAACAGGTTCAACCTTTTCCGCCGCAACGGATACCGCGCCCCTTGATGCCTTTACGGGCGAACTGAAAAGCGGTGTAACGGTTGTGGGAGAAGTCACCGAGTTTTCTATCAACCTTGAAAACGGTTTGGAAGTTCGCAACGTCGTCGGCTCAAAACTCACAATTCGCCCTTCAGTTGGACGTTCCAACCTAACAGGAAGCGTAACGGTGTATTTTGAAGACGCTGAATTCTTGAAGAAATTTACGAACGAAGAAGACACTTCTCTTTCGATTGAATTGCCGGATGGTGAAGGAAATTCTTACATCTTTGAAATTCCTCGCTTCAAGTTTACGGGCGGGCAACCCGATGTTTCCGGTCAAGGTTCGATCACGCTCACAATGCCCTTCCAAGGCATGCGTGATCCTGCTAAAAATTCAAACATCGTGATTCATCGCATTCCAGCAATCGCATAATCGGCAATTACTAACAACTAACCAAATCCAAGGAACTAAATGGCTACCAAAAGAAAAACAACCGGGGGAACCCGTCGAACTAACAAGAAGGCAAAACCGCAACCAGTTCCCGCCATGGAAGATTTCATGACGCGGGCCAAGGCAAACGAAGGGCATAAAATCCCCCTTCATACGCCGGACGGTAAGCTGTCGCCGCATTGGATTCGCGTTCGTGGCGTGGATTCCGATTCATTCATCAAAGCCCGCTCACGGCAAAGCAGGCGCATCGGAGAGATTGCGGCCATGCCGGAAGACGAGCAAGAGGAAGCGATTCTGGAAGCGACTGCCGAAATGTTAGCTTCGCTGGTTGCAGAATGGTCTTTTGATATGCCATGCACGAAAGAAAACGTCATCAACTTTCTTCGCGAAGCTCCACAAATTGCTGCCGAAATTGACAAGTTTGCAAGTAGCCGGACTTTTTTTTTCAAGACGCCTTCCAACGGCTTGATGCCTACGCAACCGCCATCTTCGGATTAAATCAACCTGCCACCAAGGATTCAAAACTAACAAAAAAGGAAAGTCTTGAACAAGTTCAAAAAGCACGTCGCAAGAAAGAACCTGGCTACAAGCATCCTGAGCTTGAATTGCCGGAACTTCCTGCGACGTGCCGCCATTTGTGGCAATGGTATATCGAAGAATTGCAGACAGGTGAAAAACTAACATGGGAAGAAATCCGCTCATGGTCTGAAATTTGCAATAAAGAAATCACAGCCACGGAAGCAAAAGCCCTTCGCAATCTCTCATTCATTCATAATAGAATCAACAACACGCCGCCACAATGACCGAAGACATTACAAGTTTGCAGATTAGAATCATGTATGATTCTATCGACAAGGCTGAAAGTCGATTGCGTAAACTTGAAGGCACGGGCGGGAAGGCAACGAAAAGTTTCAAGGATCAAGAAGGGGCGGCAGCTAAGCTCATGCGGCGGTTGGGTTTGTTAGCCGCAAGTTATATCAGTTTGCGCGGTATTATTTCCGGCTTCCGTGCAATCATTCGCACAACTTCGGAATTCCAACAACTTAATGCGCAGCTTGTAACGGCTACGGGTTCGGCGGAAAATGCGGCGGAAGCGTTTGCAGCGATTCGGGACTTTGCCCAAACTACGCCTTACGATTTGCAGCAAGTGACAAGCGCGTTCATTTCGCTTGTAAACCGTGGTTTGACGCCATCGGAACGGGCTTTGCGTGCTTATGGTGACATTGCATCTAGCATGAGTATGGAATTGTCCGAAATGGTTCTAGCAGTTTCCAATGCGACAACCGGGCAGTTTATGAACCTTCGACGTTTGGGGGTTATCGCTCGAAACGAAGGCGATGTTGTAAAATTCACATTCCGGGGTATTACAACCGAAGTTAAAAACAACGCCCAGGCAATTGAAGAATACTTCATGCAGCTTGGCGAAAAGGATTTTGCCGGAGGGATGGAACGTCAAATGGCAACCTTGAAAGGTGCTTTTTCTAACGTCGGCGATGCTTGGGCAGTCATGCTCAATGAAATCGGTAGCGGCACAGGTCTTGCGGATATTGTGGAAAAAAACGCAAGGCGGGCTATTTCAGCAATTGAAGAGTTTACAGCCAAAATGGAAAGTGGGGAAATTGAAGCATCCGTTAGATCCCAAACCATTCAATGGCAAGAACTCGGGGGAACTATCAAAAAAATCTTTGACGATGGAGTTCAAGCATTCCGAGAAATGGTTGATCAGTCTGCCGAAGAATCAGGAACCTTTGATCAATATTGGGATGATGTTTTTAAGAATTTTCCAAATTATATTAATGCTGCCGTACAAATGGGTTTGGCGCATTTGAACTATTTTGTAGGCGAAGCGATGCTGATAGGAGCAAGGCTTGATAACTTCAAATTTGGCTTTAATAATTTTTTAACTGATACTTTAGCAAAGGCTGGTAGCGAAGAAGCTAAGGAAAGAGCGCAAAACATAATCAATGAAAGAATTAAAAATCGCGCATTGGAGAGCGGTTATTCCCCGCTAGGCGGTGGGCCATCTTCAAACACAAAAACGACGAGCGATGATCTAAAAAGAGAATTGGATGAACGCATGGATGAAATTACTAGAAATAGTAATAAGTTAAAACGCGAATCCGATAGATTGCGAGCCGAAGCACAAGAAAGACGTGCAATTTTCGATTATGATAAAATGATGCAGGAATTTAATTCCGGCGGAGATAGAACCTCTAAATTCCGCACAGGTGCCAACGCCGAAGAAAACGAACTACCCTCAACAGGCGGCGGGCGTAGCGGAGGCGGCGCGGCTAACAATCGCGAATGGAAAATGTTGGAAGAATCCCTTCGGGATCAAGAAACCCTTATTTCAGAAAGCTACAATCGACGCCTTGCATTGATTAGAGAAAACACGCGGGCAGGCTCGGCATATCAAGCGGAACTTGAAATGTCCTTGACTGAAAAATATCAAGAAGAACAGCAACGCCGGATTGATCTTCTCAAACAACAGCCGGAAACATACCGGGAGGCGATGGCGGAAGAACTCGCTATGCTTCGCGATCTTTACGAGGAACGAAAAGATATTATTCTATCAGCTACCGAAACGACGGAGCTTGAAAAGCAGGAATTGCTTGAAAGATTGAATAAGTCACACGGGGCACAAATTGCTCGTCATTATGAAGAGTCCTTGAAAATGCAATTGGATTCTTGGGCAACCCATTTCAATGACCTTGCAATGTTAGGTGAAGCATTCGGCAGACGGGGCTTTGAAATTGCAAAAGCTGCAAGTATGGCAAACGCGATTGTTGCGGCCATCGAAGGAGGTATCCAATCCTATAAGGCAGGGGAACGCATCGGCGGACCCACTGTCGGGGCGGCATTTGCTGCCGTTTCTGCCGCAGCACACGGCGCACAGCTTAACCGCTTGGCTTCCACCAAATACGCAGGCGCATACGCCATCGGCGGGGCCATCCCACCCGGTCAATTCGGTCTTGTGGGGGAAGCAGGGCCGGAACTCGTCAAAGGTCCAGCAATGGTAACGAGTGCGCAAGCAACGTGGGATCGAAGGGGGGCAGCATCCGCCCCGCAAGCCGGAAACAATGTGGAAATCAACATCGTGAACATGAGCGGGGAACCTGTTAGCGAAACCCGGCACAAGGATGGTGACAAGGAAATGATCCAATTCATCATTGGTCAAGTTTCCGACAAGATTGCAAATGATATATCAAAAGGAGGAACAAGGGTTGCAAGATCGATGGAATCAACCTATAACCTTGGACGCGGAAAACGCGCATGATCGATTACCCTACAAACCTGCCACAACCATCAACCGCCTTCACTGGACGGGCGGAAACGCCTATCTTCCGCACGGAAGGTGATAACGGGTTGATTGAACAATACGGAAGGTTTTCGACTGGGCGCGAAGAGTTCAATGTGAGGTGGGAACTATCAGAATCGGAACTTGTTATTTTTGAAGAATGGTTTAACGAAACGCTTGCCGGGGGCGTCTTGATCTTCGGCTTGATGCTTCCTGAAGATGACGGGTATTCGATCCAACCTGTTCGCTTCATCGGTGGAACTTATCAGGTTTTCCACAAGAAGGCGTTTTTTTGGGATGTTTCCGCACGGGTGGAAAAGATGTTAGTCAATCCCGCCGCAAGTAATCGAACGCCCCCCGTTGCGCAATGGCAGCGATTGGCAGTTGATCCGACTGAAAGTCAAATTTTAACAACTTCACATCGCAATGCCTTGTTAGTTGTTAGGCCAGCTTCGGAAGATCAAACAACTTTGCGAATCCTCCCGCCTTCAAACCCTTCCAACTTGATATATTTCGGAATCAGCAATCAGGGGGACGGTGAAACTCTAATAACTTCGGAAGATGTTCCCGAACCGATAACGCCCGTCGTGCCATCATGGCCCGGAAGTCTTCCGAACGTAAATCAATCGTTCCGTATGGACGCCAAGCGCGATGCAGCGCGGCTTGAAATGGAATCCGGTCATACTCGTCAATATTCGGAAGCGGACACGACAACAAAAACGCATGAAGTTGCTTTCGACTTCACCCTTGAGCAACTTCAAACATTCCAAGATTTCTTTTATGTTAGTTTGGAATCAGGTTCGCTACCTTTCATGCTTACAATGCCTGTTGACGGTCAATTCATACCGGTTATGGTGCGTTTTGCGGAAGGTAAATTCACGGAAACTTACATCTTCCATGATAGATTCCGAGTCACGGCAAAAGTTGATAGAATTGTAAATCAAACGGTATCCCCTCCGAAAGAAAGACCTTATCCCCTTTATTACGGGCCGACAGTAGAAGTTTCAGCACATCGCAAGATGTTAGATGCGCAAGGAAAATTCTTTGTTGTGAACCCATCCGAAGGGGAAACTATCAAGTTGCATATTTACGACACAACACCGGAATTCGGGTTGCTGATTGTAGGGTTAGGTAATGTTCTAATCACAAGGGGGCCGTTCCTTTTGTCGATTGGTGAAATTGGACCCGAAGCCGCACAAGCTGAATTCTTGAAACCGTCGCTAGGTTTGCAATCTGTTATTGTGGAAATCGGCGAGATTGAAAACGAACTCGCAACGGCAGATTTCAGTAACACCCCAACACTTGACCTTCGCGAAGTGCTTTTCCCGATTGGCGAAATTGAAAACGAGTCCGCACAAGCGGAATTTAACATCAAGCCGACGCTTGACCTTCGGCAAGTAATCGTTCAACTTGACAGCATCGCAAGCGAAACCGCAAACGCAACATTCTCGAAACCAATCACCTATCTAGGACCATGAAAATTCCAATTATCAAGCAATCAGTATCCGGCGAACTAACTGTTTGGCGTCACCGCAACGGCAAACGTGAACTTGTTTGCAAAAAGAAAAATCTGATTTTGAATGGCAGGTTTACCTCGCATGCTGGGGTTACCCTATCCGCTTCAACTTTTTACACGTTTGACGACGGTGCTGCAAACTACCAAGACCTCGACGGGACTTGGAATCAAACCGGAAACACGGTGACGCGTGCAAGTGGCACAGGGACATTTCCAAGCTCTCCTTCACAAATCGGTAACGAACTCCAGTGGCAAGATGGTGAACGCTGCCACGTTGTGACCCGTGTAAGCAATACGGAAATCACGGTTTCCGGTCCACCACGTAGCTTGGAAGCGAAAACAATTCGCCGTTGGCTTACTAATCGAACGTCAACCGCTGGAAGTCTTCAATCTGCCAGTTCGACAGCGGGCGCAATATCGCAAAATCATGCAACCGGAACGACGGCGCAAACTTTCACAGCTTTGTTCAGTTCCGCAACTGCCGCTTACACGCTGCGAAGCGTGATGGTTGAAACACGGGCACGGGTTGTCATATCGCCCGAAGTGGAAGTTGATATTGACGATCAACTTGAAATGAGTTATACAATCACGCACACTAACGGAAACC
>PXDI01000099.1 GCA_003565095.1 PVC group bacterium
ACCAGGTGCAAGCCGGATGGCGCGAAAGGTTGCGCTTGAACTGTCCTGTCAGTACAGTGGAAAAAATCAGCGTAAGATCGGTGATTATTATGGGTGCCGGGGCATCGGTTAGCAAACGATTTTGAAGACCCATATTGGATTAATCCTTATTATTCTGCCCATATGGTGCGGCATCTTCACGAACGATAGTCCGATCATGTGGATCGTGGTATACAACCTTGCCGTCTTTCCACGTTGATAACGGACGGTTGCGGCGTCGATGATCTTCCACGACCGAGCTAACGGCGGCCTTCATTGCTGCCACGGCTTTTTCTGTCATGGTTGCTTCTGGTTTGTTCATTTTACACCCCATTGTATTGTCAGACGCTCGTACAGGTACTGGACAAACACTTCGGTTGTCCCATCCTGATCTCTGAACACCAATTCAGGTTCGTCTCCCGTATTATCAAATAAATGGACTGAGTCAACAAGCGGCCGATACAGCTGGAAGAAGTTATGCAATGTCCGGGCATATCGGCGGCGCACATCGACTTCCGGCACATCGTGCCCTCCACTGTCGACGCGGTCGCGGACACGCGCCACGGCCAATGCTGGATCCGGGATCCATAGATAAAAAAGGTGAACAGCATACCCGGTTCTCTTGGCTCGTTCGATTAGGCGAAGATACGTCTTTCCCGACAGCGTCGACTCAAAAGCAAACGACGAACCGCGATCGACAAGGTATGCGACTTCCTCAAGCATTAGCCGACCGGCTTTCGCCGCGACAGCAGTTGGCGCAAAGGGTGAAAGTCCAGCCGCAATCAGATCCGGATTCACAAATCGCAGGCAATGGACATATTTGGGTAAGAACTCTTTTGCAAACGTTGTCTTGCCTGCTCCGTTTGAGCCTCCAATCACGTAAAGATTCTTTCCGTCCCCGCCAAACACAGGAATACCACGACATGCATTATCCTTCGTCATTTCGTGCGGGCGCCTGCGGATGATTTGCGTTTTGGTGGTTTGCGGGACTTGAGCTTGGCCTGGGCATAGCTGCTGGTCTGATCCTGGCAACTGTTCCGGATTCTGGTTATACGTCAACATAAGCTATACATTGCTCCCAACAAGACAACTTTGAAAATACTATACCACGACATCTGGAACAACAAGCCAAACGTAACTACAATAAGGTCAGCGGACGGGAGAGAGCCCCCCCATGATGTTGTGAGAGCCGCTTCAATGAGTAGCCGCCAAATGTGCTTATGCTAGGCGCCATTCGAGTCAGTTCGCACATATGAATCAGATTTGCGGGGGAAGCTCGTTTTTTTTGCAAATCTTCCGCTCCTGTCGCTCCAGTCTGCGCACAAGTGCTACGCCGCGGCACGCAAGGCGGCAGGGGGCGTGGGGCATAATGATAATTGCCGGGAATTGGGCTTGGCGGATGGTTCCGGTTTGACTAATCTACTCTCATTGGAGAAACAACGGATGAACAAGAGCTGGAAAATGAAACGTGTTGTGCGAAAATCGGGCGGCAAGAAATGAGCTTGTTCATTGTTGAAGGCCTGACCGCTCTGCTTGTTGAATAAGGATAAGGCACTTCGAGATTAGCCGGAAGAACTCTTGCGGCATTGGCGAAAAGCGAGATGTGGCCCCTATGGCTCAAAACTATCCGTTTTTATTATTGTGCGTTCTAATGTTCATTCCGGTATTTGCCGCGGGTATCTTTCGGAATGATCTTATCGTTCATATGGTCAGAATGGCGCTTATTTCTCTGCCATTTGCCTTTACGGAGTTTATGTTCTATCCGGATTATTGGGATCCGCCGTTTCTTTTTGATGCCGCAGAAAGATTCGGTTTCGGTTTGGAGGACTTTCTTTTCGTCGCGGCACTTGGTGCCATGTCAATCGGTCTGTATCCTGCACTTTTAAATAAACAACTGCAGATGGTTAAGCCGCAAACAACAACTCAATCTGTCCGGAGAATTTGCATAGTGATTGGTATTGCTATGCTGATGGCGGTGGCCGGCTGGATAGCCGGAGTTCCTGCAATATATACAGGACTGATCGTCATGATTTCCATACCGGTTGTTTTGTTGTATGCCTCCCGATCGGATCTGTGGCTCCACGCATTGAAGAGCGGAGGGACTTCGCTGGCAGCCTACATCGGCGTTTGTCTGGCGCTGGAGTTCATTCTGCCGGGTACCTTTGCGCGTTACTGGCATACTGATAAACTGCTGAACGTCTTTGCAGGTCCGCTGCCGGTGGAGGAACTTCTTTACGGCTTCTCGGCAGGATTTGCCGCCGCAGTCATCTATCCGTTTGCATTCGGTCTGAAATTCATGCATCATTCGACATGTCCGCAAAAAAGATAAGATCATGGATACAGGCCTCTCGGCTGCCATCACAGGGATATATCTTCTGTCCTCTGTTTCTCGGGCAGGCGCTCTGGTTCAGCCAGTCGGGAAAATTAAATCTGCCATTGGCGGGCCTGACTTGGCTGTTCGGTTTAATTATTCAGCTTTATATCGTTTATGCCAACGATCTGGCAGATGTTGCTATCGATCGGTTGAACTCAACGTTTACACCTTTTTCCGGTGGGTCACGTGTTTTGGTGGAGGGTAAATTGACTGTGCCGGAACTGAGAATGGCGGTCGGCGCTACCGTTTTTCTAAATGTGGCGATCGGATCATGTTTTCTGATTCTGGGACGGCCTTTTGCGCCGGGGTTGATATTGATTTCGCTGATGCTGTTGTGGTTATACAGTTTTCCGCCGGTGCGTCTTTCTTATCGTGGCGGCGGTGAATTCCTGCAGATGGCCGGAGTCGGCTTGATTCTGCCGGTTTTCGGGTACTACATTCAAGCCGGTGCGCTGGAGCATTTTCAGTGGCGGTATATTGCCGCACTTCTTCCTCTTCATCTAGCATGTGCTTTATCTACAACACTTCCGGACGAACCGTCTGACAGGGCGGGAGGTAAAAATACTATTGCCGTTATTCTGGGAGGAAGGAGGGTGAAGTCGATTATTCTCGCCCTCCATTTGCTGACTCTTTTTGTGCTTGCCGGTGTCATCCTGTCTGAGAATAGTTTAATCGTCTTTCTGTCAATCATAGCGGTTTCCATGGCGGCTATTACCGGATTGATCGTTTCTCTTGCGCGTGCCGTGCCCGGATCGCGCGCCATGCTTGTGTTTGTGAGCTGTTCGATTCTGGCTACTCTCGGTTTGAATACCTCAATCGCCATCGAACGTTTTGTATCGCTCTGGAGCATTCAAATGAGATAGGGCTAAATTATGATAAAATATATGTGTGATGGCGCGTGGATCAGGAGACGACCTGTTCGCGGGCGTTGCTGTTTTATCATGACGGTGCGATTGCCGGAATGGTGCCGTTGTTTCAAGAAAGCGTTATTTCTGTTTCCGTGCGTGAGGCGAGGTCTTTGATGCGGGCGGAGCCGCGTTCGATATCATCCGGACCGAGATAAACGGCTTTCTGGTAACTGCCGCGCCCGGTGCGGGTGAAAAACTTTTTGGGTTTTTCCGGAGCCAGCGCCATATCGACGCTATCACCCTCGCTGCGCAGTTTTTGCGCCAGCAATATCGCGGCTGAACGCTGTGATTCTTCCATATAGCCGATGGCCGTATCGCATTCCGGGCGGCTCTCGCCATCATTTGGCAAATAAGCGTTGATGATTTCAGCGATAACAACATCCCCGAAGCCGAGGCCGACGCCGCTTAGTGGCTGCCCGCCGATCTCCGTGAGCAGGTTGTCATAACGCCCTCCGCCGAAAACTGCACGAAATTCGCGCTTAATATCAAAAGCTTCGAAAACGATACCGGTGTAATATGCCAGACCGCGGATCACAGACATATCAAACATAAGGCGGTCGGCAAATCCGTATGAAGCACAGACGCGTATGAATTCATCAAGCTGTGCCAGTGCCGGCGAATCCGGTACGGTTTGCCTTACATCGTCCAGGGTATGCATATCGAGCATTCGCCAGGCTTTGGCGGTTTCGTCGTCATTCAGGCCTGCTTTATGCATCAATTCACTGATCGCCTCATCGGGTATTTTGCCGCGTTTATCCAACGCCAGAAAGATGGCCGGATGTTTTGCTTCAGAAATATCAACTGTTTTGAGCAAATCGGAGAGCAGTGCGCGGCTGTTAAAATGGATGCGCAGCATCGTCCCGGTAATGCCAAGCTTTTCCAAGGCAGAAACCGCGGTTGCCAGAATTTCGGCTTCAGCCGCAACTGACGGCTCTCCCAGTATGTCGAGGTTCCATTGATAATGTTCACGTTTGCGGCCGCGGGTGGTGCGTTCGTAACGGAAGCATTGAGCGATGGTGTGCCATTTCAGCGGCAGAGAAAGGGTGCCCTGCCGCGCGCTGACCATCCGCGCCAACGTGGGCGTCATCTCCGGGCGCAGCGCAAGATCGCGGTTGCTTTTGTCTTTGAAATGGTAAATCTGGTCGACAATTTCTTCGCCGGACTTGCGTTTCAGCAGTTCGAGCGACTCTACAACACAGGCATCGTACGGTTTGAATCCGAAATTTTCAGCAGCCTGCCGCCATGTATCAAACAGGCGGTTGCGCAGCGCCATGTCTTCCGGATAAAAATCACGCATTCCGCGCGGGGCGCTGAATCCCTGTTCCTTATTGCCTGGCATCAGAGTCTCCTGCGCGTGAGATCAACCGGATGAAAGCCGTTATGACTGGATCGGCAGACTGCGCGGGGTTCCGCCCAGTACCAGGTTCTTCATCTTTTTGCCGGCCTTGAATTTTACGACTTTGCGTTCAGGAATCTGCACAACGTTCTCGGGGCGATTGGGGTTGCGCCCGATCCGCGATTTCCGGGTGCATACTTCAAAGACGCCGAAGTCGCGAAACTCGATGTGATCGCCATCACGCAGAGCGTCGGTTATTGTATCCAAAGCCTTCTGGATTACGGTTTGCACGTCTTCCTGAACGATGCCGGTTTCACGCGATATCTTGAGAACCATATCTCTTTTTGTCATTTTTCACCCTTTTGACATTGCTGCAATATTTCTTGGGCTGATCTGACCAGGTCTCCCGCGCCGGTCGCCCAAGTTGAAAACAAGCAAAAATATAGTTGGTTATGCTTGCCAAGACAAGCATAGAATGTCAGTTATATGCATTTGATTGAAACGTTAAGGAAAGGGATGACGATGATTGACTGGAGTGAGCGGATTAATTGCGGGGCACGGTTGGAGCCGGTAGACGGTGTGTTGCACGGTGCCGGACAAAGTCCGGATGCATTGCGGGAATACACGCAGGCGGTCGGTCCGGCATATGAACCGGCCGTTTTCATGACTTACATGAGTGTGAAGAAGCTGCAACCGGGGGCTTTACAAAGGCGTCTGGATGAATGCAACGGGATTGTACGATCCGGCGATGCCGTGGTGCAGATCGGGTTATCAATGACCAGCGACGGAAGTCCTGAGCTGCGATATGAGCATGAGGTGGCGGACGGTCTGCATGACGAGGCGCTGCGCTCTTTTTGCCGCCAGTTGGCCGAATACGGCAAGCCGGTTTTTCTGCGTATCGGCTATGAGTTCAACGGGCACTGGAACGGCTATCAGCCTGAGCCGTTTGTTGCCGCATGGCGGCGTATCTGCAAAATGATGGATGAGTATGAACTTGATAATGTGGCGCGGGTATGGTGCTATGCTCCTGACGGGGCGGATAATCCATGGATGCCGTATTATCCCGGTGATGAGCTGGTGGACTGGTGGTCGATAGACCTTTTTTCCGCCTCTCACATGACCATGCCGGAAACCGCGGCATTTATTGCCGAGGCGCTTGAGCATCGCAAGCCGGTCATGATTGGGGAGTCAACCCCGCGTTATTGCGGAGTTAACGGTGGTGACGCAAGCTGGAATGAGTGGTATAAACCGTATTTTGAATTGATCCGTTCTTCGGCTAATATGAAAGCGTTTTGTTACATTAACTGGGATTGGAGCGGATATCCCAAGTGGCATGACTGGGGTGACGGCAGGATTCAGGAAAACCGGCAGGTTCTGGAGTCATATCGCCGGGAGATGGCGTGTTCACAGTATCTGCATGCAAACAGCGGCTGGCTCAAAAATGTATAGAACGTTTAAACAGCTAATTTTTGCCACGGCATTCTTGTTTGCCGCAGTGGTGGTTTTGTGTGCACAGGTTTCGCCATACAGAACAGGCCAGCATTCGCCGCAGGCGGCAACTCCGCAGGAGGTGCAGGCGGCAATTGCTTTGTGCGGCGAGTGGCTGCTGGTGCATGGTGACACCACAAATCGGGTAACTATCACGCACATTACCGGCAAGATTGTTGTCATGGAGAATGCCGGATTGCTTTCACAGCGTTACCTGCGCAGCGGGGATAAGCTGCTGCGGTTTATCGGTAGCGGAGAAGACAAGATCCGCGCAGCATGGCATATTGATGACAATTTGCTGGAAATCCGTGAGGGTGATTTTGCCGGGGCCAGACTGACGCGGATTCCGGATGATGAACCGGACGGGGAGGATGAGGCGGCCGCGGAGGATGATGATTAACTGAACCCGAATAATTCATCAATCTCGCCCGCATTGCAGCAGTCGGCTGATAGCGTGATCAGCCAGATTGCGTCCTTTTGCCGTCAGACGCCATAGTTTGCGGACGCGAATTATTATTTTCTCGTTCAGTAATTCCTGCAGTGTCTGCTCCCAGTCGGGACAGGCAGTGATTTTTTCCGGCAAGTCCGTTCCTTGCAGTAATCTCAGACGGAAAGCATATCTTTCCCGCATATCGGTAAGCGGGTCCAGTTTCTCAGTTTCCCGCACGGGCGTTTGTCCGTCCAGCAGTCTTTGGGTATATGAATTGAGGTCTGGCAGGTTCGTATAGCGCTGAAGCCCGTTACGGCCGGATGCTCCGGGACCGAACCCGGCATAATCGCCGCCCTGCCAGCAGTTCAGATTGTGCCGGCAGGCATGTCCCGGCAGGGCGAAGTTGGATATTTCGTAATGCTCATAACCGGCCTTGCGCAGAGTTGTGCGGGCGATTGACAACCTGCGCAGCATGTTGCTGTCTGACACGGCAACCGCCTTGCCGCATAGATACTGCCGCTCTAGCCCGGTGCCCGGCTCGATGGCCAGCCCGTAGACCGATATATGCTGCGGTCGTATTGCTGCGATTGTCTGCAGTGTTGCATGCCAGCTTGCAAGGGATTCTCCGGGTAAGCCGGCAATCAGGTCGGCACCGCAGGAAAAGCAGTTCTGCTGCATAACCATTTTCAGTGCGGTGATGGCCTGCTGTGCATTATGCGGCCGGCCGCATTGCTGCAAAACACTATCATTGAGCGATTGGATACCCAGACTGACGCGCGTGATACCGTTTTCCGCCCACAAATCAAGCAGCGGTTGATTGAGCGATGCCGGATTGGCTTCAACCGACCATTCAGCCGGAGGATGCGGCATAGTGGTGTGACGCAAGGCCCGCAGCAGTCTGCGCCATTGCTGAATTCCCAGTAAAGAGGGGGTTCCTCCGCCAATATAAAGTGTATCTAAATGCTGTAGCGGTTGATGCTGTTGCAGCTCGGCGGCAATCGCCGCAATACCGGCGTCAATTTGTGCCGCAGACGGATTTGCCTGGGAGTACAGGGCACAATAGGCGCATTTTGCCGCGCAAAACGGAATATGCACATAAACATGGATCGGCGGCAATGGTTTGCCGTTGGCTTTACATATGCGGGACATAGGCAACGTGGTGTGAAATAAATTTATGTTATACGGGTTCCGGCAATTCGAATGCTGAGAAATATTCATCCCATCGGATTTTTCCGGTAACTTTTTCGTGATAAAGCTCGCGGAAATAGCGGGTTGCATCGACCAGTTGCGGCGGGGTCACCCCGTGTTCGAGGGATTTGCTGGCTTCAATATAGGCGGTCAGTTCATCACAGCCGCGGATAATCTCACCATCGGATGCATCAAAACTGTCCTGATTATATTTGCTGTTGATTTCATCGTGAGAGACACGCTGGATGACACCGTCAACCCGGATACGGTTATCGAAGGGGTGTTCGGCATAATATTCAATATCAGGATGCCATGCTTCCGGCAGCAGTGGCAGCAGGCGTTCCCTGACCAGAAAATGCTCTTCTTCGGCAATGCAATCTTCAAGTCCCTGGATGCAGCGCTTGACCGGGGAGCTGATATCGCGGGTGAGGACTTCCGGCAGATCATGGAACAGTGCTGACAGAAAATTGTTTTTGCGTCGTTGCGGACAGGCATTCAGCTCCAGGCTCATAAAATAAGCCAGCATGGCCACAAAGAGAGAGTGCCCGAGCACACTGGTACGCGGTACCCGCGGGGTTTGGGCCCAGCGCTGTTGAAAACGCAACTGGCCACACAGATCGACAAAACCGTAGGATTTCTGTTTGAGACTGATTTTCTGAACCCCGATCAAGTCAATGAAATCCTCGAGCTGGTGCTCAATTTCGCGCCGGGTTTCCTCGATTCCGTACATGAAGGGGCCGGCGTGATAGACAATTTTGAACTCCCACTGGGTTGCCAGATAGTGGGCTGCCTGGATAATGCGCCGTTCGGGCTGCGGCGGGCCGGAGCAGCGCAGAAAATCCTGAAAGCGGACCGCGAAATCGGGCTGCCATGCGGAAAGGGCCGGGGCAATTTCGGCAATCACATGTTCATTGATGGCCTTTCCGCGCCGCAGCATCAGGCGGTGGAAGAAGGGGGCTTTGATATCGGTAAGGACCACGCGCGGGAAGAAGTCGAAAATAATGCCTTCAATCAGGTCGGTCCAGTTGATGATGTGTCCGCGATCTTCTTCGAAACGTGCCAGCAGAAAGGCGATCATTGCCTTGTGGGCCTGCTTGTCGATTTCGGTCAATTCAACCGGCCGCACATGATCGTTCCAGCGCTGAATCATTGCGGCTGAAAATACGCGTTCTATGATAGTTTTCGGAACCATGGCGGAGAATCTATCACAGCGATGCTCCGGCATCAAGCAGTTGATTACTTGAGTTATTAGCGGACTTTGACTGTGCCCAGAGCCACTGTACCGTTTCCATCGGTAAGACGCACTACGTCGGTGGTGTTGGTGGTGCCCCCTGCGGTATAGGCGGTCTGGTTGCCTGAATTGGGAACGGGCGCCCCGGCTCCGGATGGCGCGGACTGCATACTCCAAGTATACGGAGAGACCCCTCCGCTTGCGGTAAATACCACGGTTTCATTAATGTCAACTGTGACGCTGGCGGGTGAAATAGCCAGAGCGGCCACACCGGGCTGTGATATTTCGGCAATGGCGGAATGGCCTTGACTGTCAGATACAATGACAGTGTTGTTGCCTGAGGCTGAACGGGTATAGACCGCCTGGCTCCAGCCATCAACCGTAACACTGCCGCGTGCGGCAGTGCCAACCGACCATGAGTAGGGGGGCGTTCCGCCCGATCCGGTAAAGACCTGCTTATCGCCGTCACTGTTCAGGGTGGCGCTGGTCGGGGTGATGGTAAGCGCGTCAACTGTTGCCACCTGATGAATCAGTGACCGCGCTGTCCATGTGTTTTTGTCGGTAACTTCGACGGTCTGTGTGCCGTTTTTGGCGTTACGGGTATAGGTAACGTGCCGCGCATTGGTTACACCGGTGAGCGTGCCGAGTGTGTCATCTGATATGCGCCAGGTGAACGGTTCCTTACCGCCGACCGCTTTCAGGGTCAGGGTTTCCTGGCTCATCGGCAGGTTATGGGCTTTGGGCTCTATGCGGAAGGCATCTTCCGCTATTTCCGAACCTGATTCGCATGCGGCAATAATGAAAATCATTGTTGCTGCGCTCAAAATGCTCAATCCAATGCGTGCCATTGTTTTCATAGTAGGTCTTTTACTCCTTTCCATGACTCAATGCAAGTATTATGCCAAAGTTACAGCGCTTTGACCGTTTTCAACCAATGCCGGGCAATCAAACCGTGACCGGCCGGGGTGGGGTGTACCCCGTCACGCGTCCAGTAAGCGGGATTACCGTTGGCGACCGCGGCTTCGTTCATAATCCGGTCCATTTGAATCAGGATTGCTTCAAATTCCTCCGCCAGCCGGGTGACAATTTCGATTCGCGGCTCAAGATCTGTGCGCCACTGTTTGCGGTCTGCCGGATAGGGCAGCACAAACGGTTCGATCAGAATTAACCGGCAACCGGTCATGTCACGTGCCTGCTGCAGACATGTACGCAGGCTTTTTTCGTAAGCTGCCGGTGACGTTGGGGCGTTTTTATCAAAGCGGCGCCAGGTATCGTTTATGCCGATCATGATTGAGAGCCAGTCGGGGGCGTGGTCGATGCAGTCGTGCTGCCAGCGGGAAACCAGATCGGCGGCGCGGTTGCCGCTTATGCCGCGGTTGAGGAAGCTGATGCCATGGCCGTGATATTCAGCCGCAATCCATGCGGCGGCAATCATGGCGTAACCGCTGCCAAGGTGTGCCGGATCATCACGGAAGCGCCCGGCATCCGTAATGCTGTCACCTTGAAAAAGCACTGTCGCGCCTGGTTTAATAATCATGATTTCCGCCTCATCTCTGCTGCCTCCTGCCTGCTGACATCTGATACCTGATTTCCTCCGGTATAGCGTGTCAGCCAGTCAATAACTGTGCCGCGTGTTTTGCGCAGGATGGAACGTGCCTGTTTAACATCGCGTGCAATTTGTTCCCGCAATTCCTCGCGGCAGGTGAAGGCATGTTCATCACGGATGTGTTTGATAAAAAAGACTTCAATATCGTGCCCGTAAAGGTCGCCTTCATAATCAAGCAGATGCACTTCCATACAAGGCCCTTCTCCGGCATCGCGAAAAGTCGGGCGTGTGCCGAGACTCAAGACGGCCGGCAGCAGATACGGCGGGGTCCATGCCATAACCGCATAAACCCCGAAGGGCGGCAGCACTTCGTTTTCGGTATCCATATTAGCGGTCGGATAGCCCAGTTGGCGTCCGACTGTGCGGCCGTGAATAACATTCCCCAGAATGCTGAACGGCCGGCCGAGCATCCGTTCCGCTTCGTCAAGATTACCGCGGACGATGGAAAACCGCGTCCGGGTACTGGAAATGGTTTCGCCACGGTAAACCGCCGGTCTGGCAACGCTGACCTTAATCAGGTTGCGGCACTGCGCCGCCAGCATTCTGGCGGAACCCTTCCCCTGTTGACCAAAACGCCAGTTCCGCCCGACCATGATTTCCTGCAGAGGCGGCGAACAGGCTTTTAGTTGGGCAATAAAGTCTTGCGGTTTGCACTGTGCAAACTTGCGATTGAACGGGATAGCCAGACAGCCATCCACTTCCAGGTGTTCCAGCATGCGCATTTTATGACGAAACGAGGTAAGCAGGCGCGGGGCAGCCTGCGGGTTCAGCACCCGCAAAGGGTGGCGGTCGAATGTCATTACCCAGGCTTCACCGTCAACCTTGCGGGCATTCATGACCGTCTGGCGGATCACTTTCTGGTGCCCCAGATGCATACCGTCGAAAAAACCGGCGGCCAGACAGACCGGGCGGCTGACCCGGTGTAATTCCTCAAATGTCCCCGCCTGCTTCATCGGCGCAGTTCTCCGGCAAAACTGCGCAGCGGCACGATATGCGGCAGGAGTTCCTCGCGCGACATGGCGCTAATCTGCTCAAGCGGGAGGGCCTGGTCAATCGTAAAGCTGCCCGAAGCTGTACGCCGCAGTCCCGCCAGATGTGCGCAGCAACCGAGTTCTTCGCCGATTTCGTGGCACAGGCTGCGCACATATGTGCCTTTTGTGCATGCCAGCCGGAATGTGCCGTCCGGAGGGGTGTAAGAAAGCAGCTCAAACGAATAGATGTGGATCAGGCGCGCTTTTCTTTCAATTTCGTGGCCTTTGCGCGCGCTTTTGTAGAGCGGAACCCCGTTTACCTTGACCGCGGAAACCATTGGCGGAGTCTGCATCATATCGCCGATGCGCGCTTTCATTGCGGCGGAAAGCTGTTCGCCGGTAATGCCGGTTGGGTCGCCGCTGGCAGTGATTTCGCCTTCGGCATCATATGAGGAAGTGGCCGATCCCAGGCGGATGGTGCCTTCGTAGGTTTTGTCGGATGAAATGAATGTATTTGAGAGTTTGGTCGCGCGTCCGAGCAGCAGAACCAGCACACCGGTAGCCATTGGATCGAGGGTGCCGCCATGGCCGGTTTTACGGAAGTTGAACTGCCGCCGGACCGTATCAACGATGTCGTGTGATGTGGGTCCGGATGGTTTGTCAACAATCAGCACCCCGTCATACGGATCATATTCGCGCGGCGGGGCCGGGGCGGCATGTATTGATGGGCGCAATCCTCTCATTCTGCTTGCGTCTCCGGAGAGTCTGGATCCGGAGTATCTTCCTCCGGTATATGCAGATCTTCCAGCACTTGCAGGACATGGTCACCCTTCGCAACCGAGTTATCCAGTTCAAATTCCAGAACCGGGGTGTACTTCAGGGTCATTACGCTGTTGATGTGCTGTTGCAGTTCGCGCCGGTGTTTACGGATGAGTGCAAGTTGCTGCTGTTGCTCCTGTGCGTTGCCGCGGATGGAGACCAGCACGCGTGCTTTGCGCAGATTCCGGCTGGTGATTACGTGGCTGACCATAATGGACGCCATATTCACCCCGGGATCGGTTAAGCAACGGAAAAGCGCCAGACCGATCTCGCGGTGCATCAACTCATTCACACGACTAAGGCGGTCTACGGGCATGGCAATACGTTCCTCCGTGATGATTTTACATAATCACAGGGTCTGGGTGACACTTTCAATTTCGTACGCCTCGAGAATGTCGCCTTCCTGGAAATCGCCGAAGTTGTCAAGCTGGATGCCGCATTCCTGGGCTTCTCTCACCCGCGGCACTTCATCCTGGAAATGGCGCAGGGTTGAGACTTTGCCTTCGTATATCGTTTCCTGCTTGCGCTTGACGCGGATGCGCGAGCGATTGGTGGCAAAGCCGTCAATCATCATGCAACCGGCGACGCGTGTGCGTTTCCCGACAGTGAAGACCTGGCGTATTTCGGCGTGACCGGTAATTTTTTCCGATGTTGCCGGGGCCAGCATTCCCGTCATGGCTTCGCGTACTTCATCAATTAATTCGTAAATAACCTGATGCAGCTTGACCTGTACGCCTTCGCGTTTTGCCAGTGAGTCAACGCCGCTTTCCTTGGCCACGTGGAAGCCGAGGATAACCGCATCGGAGGCGCTGGCCAGCATAACATCATTAGTGGTGATGTTGCCGGTGCCGCCCAGCAGAATGTTCAGGTTGATTTTCTCGCTATTGATTTCGGCCAGCGAATGGCTGATGGCTTCAACCGAACCCTGTGTGTCGGCCTTGATGATGGCTTTCAATTCCTGCTTCTCGGCCGATTTTATCTGGTCAAAAAGCGCTTCAAGTGATGCTTTGCGCGGCGCGGTAAGCTGATCCTGCTTGTTGCGTTGTGTTGCTTCACGGGCGTGCACGCGTGCCAGTTTCTCGTTGCGGTATACATTGAACTCCGCTCCGGCTTCAGGCACACCGGAAAGGCCCAGACACTTCACCGGCATAGACGGTCCGGCTGACTTGACGGTTTCACTCTTATCGTTAATGAGCGCCCTGACCCTGCCGCTGTGTTCGCCGCAGAGAATAACATCGCCGACTTTCAGCGTACCGCGCTTTACCAGCAGATTGGCGGTCGGACCGCGGCCCGGTTCGAGGCGGGCTTCAATTACAAAACCGGACGCCCGGCGTCTGGGGTTGGCTTTCAATTCAAGAATATCGGCCTGCAGCAGAATCATTTCCAGCAGATGGTTGATGCCGTTACCGGTTGTTGCGCTGACGGGACAGCAGATAGTATCGCCGCCCCAGTCTTCCGGTGCCAGGCCTTCGGCCTGCAACTGCTGTTTTATGCGGTCTTCATTTGCCTGCGGCAGATCCATTTTGTTCATGGCAACCATAATGGCCACGCCGGCGGCTTTGGCATGCTGGATTGCCTCACGGGTTTGCGGCATGATTCCGTCATCCGCTGCCACGATGATTACAGCAATATCCGTTACATTCGCTCCGCGTGCACGCATCGCCGTGAAAGCGGCATGGCCCGGTGTGTCAAGAAACGTGATTGGGCGTCCGCTGACATCGACGCTGTAGGCGCCGATATGCTGGGTGATGCCGCCGGATTCCCCGGCAGCCACCTGTGATTTGCGAATGCAGTCAAGCAATGACGTCTTGCCATGATCAACATGGCCCAGAAATGTTACGACCGGCGGCCGCGGTTGCAGATCTTCATCGGCATCCTCGGGTTCAGTGTCTTCATCCAGATCTTTGCGCACCGGTGCGGGCGGGTGCAGTCCGGCCCGTTTGTCCTGCTCGGCGGTAAAGCCGTGGTTTTCTATAAGCGTTTTAATTACCGGGGCATCCAGCCGCTCGTTGATCGATGCCAGAATGTTCATTTTCATCAGCTCGGTAATCAGCAGGTTGGGTTTTACGCCGATAGCTTCGGCCACTTCCCGTACCTGCATACCGCCGCGAATATGAATGACGTTTTCTTCAGAAGGTTCTTGTGATTCCGCCGGTTCCGGCGCGGCTGCCGTTTCTGGCGCCGGTTTTTGCGTGGCGGCCTGTTGCTCTGGCGCGGCTTTCTGCGGTTGCGCTTCAGGTGCCGGTTGCGGAGGCGTCTTTGCCGGGCTTTCCGGTGCAGCAGCGGGTTTCTTTGCTACAGTTGGTTTTGGCGCAGGAGTACTCTTTTTCTCCGGTTGTGCCTTTGGTGCTGCTTTTTCCGACAATGCGCTCTTAACGCTGGCAACAGCCTTGTCATCAAGGGTACTCATATGGTTCTTAACCTCGATACCCATAGCCTGGATCTTGGCTGTTAACTCTTTGCTGGGAATATCCAGCTCTTTTGCCAGCTCATATACTCTCATAATCCGTTATCATTCCTCTGTTACGTGTGCCGACGCCGCAATCTCATGTATGGTTTTGGCGGTTTCCGCTTCAAGACCGGCGGTTTCAATCAAGTCTTCAATATCAACGGCCAGAATGCCTTCCAGGGTAAGAAATCCTGCCCCAACCAGCTTTTCCGCCTGTTCACGGCTGATGCCGGGAATTTCGCTCATACGCTCAACCGCGCGGGTGATCTTCTCTTCAAAGGTTATCTGGCTTTCATCCTTCTGGATATTGATCCGCCAGCCGACAAGTTTTGAAGTAAGCCGTACGTTCTGGCCGCGTTTGCCAATCGCCAGCGAAAGCTGATCCTGATCGCATACTACATTGATGGTATTGGGAACAACCGGATCGATTTCGATTTTAAGCAGCTTTGCCGGAGAAAGGGCGTTGGTAACATAAGTGCGGACATCATCGCTCCAGCGGATAATGTCGATTTTCTCGCCGGAGAGTTCGCGCACAATGTTTTTTACGCGGATTCCGCGCATACCGACGCATGCGCCAACCGGATCGACTTTTTCGTTTTTTGATACCACCGCAATCTTGGTGCGGTAGCCGGGTTCACGGGCGATCGCTTTGATTTCAACTATGCCGTCGGATATCTCGGATACTTCCAACTGGAACAGCGCCCGCACAAATTCCTTGCTGGCTCTTGATAGCAGCATTGCCGGCCCCGAGGAGCAATGTTCCACCGAAAGCACATAGGCGCGGATCCGGTCCCCGATCTGGAAATCTTCCGTTGGAACACGTTCTTCTTCCGGGATGACTGCTTCGCAGCGTCCGAGGTCAACCACGATGTCGCGCCGGTTGAACTGGCGTACCGCACCGCTGATAATATCACCGATCCGGTCTTTATATTCATCAAAAACCATTTCCCGCTCAGCCTGGCGGATCTTCTGTATGATGGCCTGCTTTGCGGTCTGGGCCGCTATCCGTCCCAGATTCTTGGGCGTGACCTCTACTTCAATAACATCGCCAAGCTGTGCATCCGGCTTGATTTCGCATGCTTTTTTCAGCGACACCTGTGAGTTGTCGCCGCGCGGTGCCTTTTCAACCACCTTGGCTTCAGCAAAAGCTTTGATATCACATGATTTGCGGTCGATATGGATGCGGTACTCGGCATCGGTCCCCATTATTTTACGCGCGGCCGATTGCAGAGCATACTCGACAGCCTGCACCAAAGTCTCCCGGTCAAGCCCGCGCTCTTTTTCTATATAATTTAATATAGCCTGCAGTTCGACATTCATTTTATCTTCCTCAGCCTAATATAAAGGCTTTTCATCCCAAATATGCGAAAGAGTGGGCTAAGACCCACTCTGGTCCCTTCCTCGCTGATTTTTCAGCACGATTGATAACATACGACCCTTGGGCACCCCCGTCAAGTGTTGAGATGATGTTTTTTGTCGCCAGTACTTGACGGATGTGCAAAAAGCGGCCAATCTATTCTCTCAACAAAAAGAGGGTTTTTATGGATTGGGACACCTTTCGTGAAAAAATACAGCAGGATGGTCGTTACAGCAGCGCTGCCGACGGCGGTGAGCCGGCAGTTTTTGCGGGCAGATTTGATGCTTATTTTTACCAGGGGCTGGCATCTGTTGTCTGGCATTGTTCGGCGCGCGCCCGGCGCGGGGAGCTGGATTCGTATTGGTGGGGTTATTGGTCGATGGAGATGATCCGTTTGATTGAGCGCTGCGGCGGTCAGGTTGAAATCGATATGCCGGCAACGGAAATGCAGGCGGGTAAGCCGTTTGTTGTTGCGGCCAACCACATGAGTCTGCTGGAAACCACCATCCTGCCGGCGGTGCTGCTGCCGCTGGGACCGTTGGCGGTTGTCGTAAAAGACTCGCTGCTGGAATATCCGGTATTTAGACACACCATGCGCGCAACCCGCCCGATCAGCGTCGGTCGTAAAGATCCGCGCAGTGATTTGAAGACCGTGTTGCGGGATGGTTCCGCGGCGCTTCAGGAAGGGCGTAATGTATTGATCTTTCCGCAGGCGACACGCGATGCTGTTTTCCGTCCGGCAGTCTTTAACAGTCTTGGTGCCAAACTGGCTGAACGCAATAAACGGCCTTTAGTGCCGATGGCGCTGAAAACAGATTTTATGGGTTTGGGCAGGATTTTTAAAGACATCGGCCGTCTGGACCGCTCGCAGACTGTCAGGTTAAGCTGTTCTGCGCCGTTGCCGCCGGAGCAGGGGCACCGCGCGGTGCATGCCGCGGCGAAGGCCGGGATTTCCGCAATGCTGGGTGAATGGGGTGTGCAAATCGAAAAGGAGGCACAATGAGTCAGGATTCGTATATACTGCCGGATTTGCAATCCAGTTTGTTATGTGATGATGTCCGTCAGGAGCGTAATGGTAAATTCATTCTGATCGGATTGTTTGATGCGCTGGTGTTTCCGCGTGTCCCGGCAACGTTGCATCATTTATGTCTGGTAAATCGCTGGTGCTGCGGGCAGGGGGTTTTTAAGCAGCATAGCCGCATCCTGCTGCCAGATGGAATGACTGTGCTGGTGGAGGGCAAGCCGGTTGATGTGAAGCTGCCGGAAAGTGAGGCCACCGCCACCAGCGTTGAGTTCTTCATGAACGTGGGGATTAAGGCGGCCGGAACCTACTGGGTGGAAATTCTGATGGAGAACGATTTGAAGTTACGCTATCCGCTGAAGGTGCGGGTTGTTCCTCCGCAGGGCGGTAATCCTAATCAGCCATTCTGACACCCAGCCGGAGAAAGGCCGCCGGTGGCAGGGCCGCTGAATTGGTGAAGATCTGCACGGTTCCGTCGCCGGCGCGTTGGTAGATGTTGCTCCAGCCGGCAGCGGCCAAATCAGTGCTGAAATATACCGTGTATATGCGGTCTGTAACACTCTGCCAGCTCAAAACCGCTTCCCCGGTCTTCGCCGGCACCGCAAATTCGTTAATGGCAAAGAAGTCGTCCGGGTCGTTTGGATCTGTTCCGGCAATCTCCTCCATCCAGTCCGGAATACAGTCGCCATCGGAATCCGCCACATACGCCACGGCAAGATCATACCGTGTGTCATGTCCGTGCCGGCCGTATTTTTCCATTACACGGATAAAGACATCACCGTCAGCGCGGCTGCACCAGTCGATTTTGGAAGCGCCCGGCCCGTCACCGCTGTTGTCATTGCTTGCCAGGACCGTCATACCGTCGGCGGAAATAACACTCAGCAGCGTGTTGCAGTTTGTTGCAAGATTGCCGGTCTGGATAGTGTAGACCCGGTTGGATAACGCATTTAGCCGCACCCAGTCTTCGTCCCCGGCGTAACTGAAGCTGTGCGTCTGGCGGAAGTTGTAAACATCATCAGGATCAATCACGACCGCCGTTGTGAAATCGTTGTTTCCCTTGGCTTCATAGGGGTCCACCGGTGTTCCGCCGGGAGCTATCCGGTTCATGTCGATATCGCCCCAGTTGGAGTGGTATATGCTCACATATTCGCGCGTTTCATTCCCGGTATTGCGATGAATATACACTGTGCTTTCTATAATATTGGAAGCGATACGGTAGCCGAACGCAGGAACCTGATGCGGTCCGCCGAAGAGAGTGCCAAGCGATCCGAGACTGATCGGACGGCCTGCGTCGATATCCGTTTTGATTTCTTCGAGATATTGTGTGCGGTCTTCCTGTGAAGAAACGCGCGGCCGGTATTCGATGGTAAAATTCAGTCCGCGGTCGTTATTGGTCAGCTCGCGCAATATCTGCGCCTCCTGCGAAGTCCGGTTATTGCCGTAATATTCATCGGCCAGAAAATAAATGACTGCGGCAATATCGCCCTGGTCGTGGCCGGGTTCTGTCGGCGGGGCGCTTTGGCGCAGCGGTGCGGTGCCGTGGTGTACAAGATTCCAATACGTTATGCCGTTATAAACGGTCCGGTCCCAGTAGCCGAGAATGGTCGCGCCGGCGGTCGCCCAGCAAATTCCTGCGGAACCCTGCTCGGCGGGATAATATATAGAAGCTTTGTTCCTGTAGAGCGGCACATGCGTCGGTGGATCATTCGTGGCGCCATGGATATAGTTTTCGCCCTCAAGTACAACTTCTTCCTCTTCCGGCAATTCACCTTCAAATTCAATGATTAGTTGCGCGGGGGTTGTGTAACGGTCGTGCGCCCATGCATCGGCCTCTTCCTTGGAGTAGATAATTCTGTTTCCGCCATCGGTCGAGCCGTTGCATAGCATAATGGCCAGTGCGTTCCCGTGTTGCCAGCCTTGCCGGTTGATTATCTCTTGAATTATGTTGCTGATATCGGGACTCTCATATACTTCATCCTCAATCCAGGCATCTGAAATGTTCCATTCTGCGGAAGCTGTTGTCTGCGGGCGGTCATCAATATCCGGCAAAACATTGAAGGCGTTTGCGGAATCACTTGCTTCACCTTTTGTTATTAAACCAGCGGTGCCTGAGCGGGGAAGCCAGGCTTGTACACGCAAGTGTGCGCTGACAACCACCGTATTCTGGGTCATTGGAATATTATGAAAACGGAATGCTCCAATCGAATAGGGTGGATCGGTATAAACAAGAGGGTCTTGCGACAGTAGTAAACGTCCGGCAGATATGTAATTGGTGGTCCAGTTCTGTGCATTTTCACCCCAGCAAAAACCATCATCATTCCCATCTACAATCGTATTCGTGATCGTTGTGGTGGCGTGTGATTGAGCGGTCGTCACAAAAACGGCTGCGCTGACACAGTACAGAATTATGCGTTTTGGCAGTTTAATCATTGGCTGCCCCCGGTAGATTGCAGCAGCGGTGCGCCGTCGATTCTTCCGGCGGTTTTATACTTCCGCCAGGCCTGGCGGCTCAGGCTGATACGTTCCGGATCGGGCTCCATGGCGTTGCTGATCGCAGCGGCGCGTTCGCGCACTTCCGCCAGCGGAAAAGTCCGGTTGCCGCGCAGGTCGGCAACCAGCGCGTCATCGGGGTCGTCTTCGCTAATGATCGCAACCGCCTCGTCAAAGAATCCCAGCATCAGATGGCGAATGACAGGGGATACGTCATTTTGCGGCATTGTTTCACCTGCCAGCGCCAATGCCCGTTCTTCTGTATCCTGTCGCGGCGGTATTCCCCTGAAACAGCGGATTACCGGTGGCTCGGAATCCCGCGCGCTGATAAAAATTGTGGAAAACTGTTGTTTATCCGGGTCCTCCTGTCCGGCTGCGGTGTCTGGTCTGGTTATGTCGCGCACCGGCCGTTTTTTAGGTACAAGTCCATCCGGCAGTTCCAGGACGGCTTCCTTGATTAAATCCTCGCGGCTGAAAACAAACGCATAGGCCGCCGGCTGCAAGTCAACATCGTAAAGAACAAATTCGTCGTGCAGCTTCCATTCCCCGGCAAAAAAACGCGGCAGCTCGGTTGTGGCGGCCCGCAATGCGGTGGCGCGCGAAACCGGATTGGCCAGTGTATTCACTGATGGCCATACGACAACGATCGCTACAGTCAACAACTTGCACAATCTTGTCGTGTTGCTGGTAGGTTTTCCCAGTTTCATATTCAATACATTACCATTTGCCATCTCTCTTGTATATTACCAATTTCCGTTGGCTGCGCCATCTCCCCGTCGGTAGGGGTAGGTCAGCGTGCCACGGCTTCTCGAAGACGCTACGCCGTGGCACTCACTGTGAAGTTTGTGTCCGCTGAGCTTGCTCGGCGGACAAGAGAATTCAGTATTGCGGTGGTGAACCAGCAAAAAGACAATATCGAGCCCGAGTAGCGCAATTTCATGAGCAAAGCACTCTTTTTGCGCACTCCGGGCGCTTGTCTTCTTTCTTTGCGGGCGTTGACTGAATTATTCCGCTCGCCGACCAAGGTCGTCGAGCGGGGGCGGCGCAGCCGTTGAACTGCTCTCTACGCTAATTCCCTGCTATGGCACACTGTGACACGGCGGGTGTTGGCGCTGGTCGGAGTGTGACATAACGGCGCAAAATGGTGAGCGGGGATGTTTGACCAGATTTGTTTGCTGTTTTGTAAGATAATGAAAGGTAATGATTTGTGTGGTGTTTTGCCTGGTTGCAAATTATGGCTTGGCACGCCCCGTGCTGATTAGGAGCTTGGATTTTTTGTGTAACAAAAGAAAGGGATGAACCATGTCAAAGGTTTTAGGAATAGATTTAGGCACGACGAATTCGTGCATGGCGGTTATGGAAGGCGGGGAGCCGGTAGTCATTCCGAATGCGGAAGGTAACCGGACAACACCATCGGTAGTTGCTTTTACTAAGAGCGGTGAGCGGCTGGTCGGTTTGTCTGCCAAACGTCAGGCGGTAACCAATCCGACAAATACGGTATTTTCAATTAAGCGTTTCATGGGCCGCAAATATGATGAGGTGGCTCACGAGATTGCGCTGGTTCCATATGAGGTGGTGCGGGCCGCCAACGGCGATGCACATGTTAAAATCGGTGACAAAACCTATTCGCCGCCGGAAATTTCATCGATGATTCTGCAAAAGATGAAGGCGGATGCCGAAGCGTATCTGGGCGAGAAGATCTCCCAGGCGGTTGTTACGGTTCCGGCTTACTTTAATGACAGTCAGCGCCAGGCCACCAAAGATGCCGGGCGGATTGCCGGGCTCGAAGTGTTGCGCATCATCAATGAACCGACCGCGGCTTCACTGGCGTATGGAATGGACAAGAAGAAGGAAGAGAAGATTGCCGTCTATGATCTTGGCGGCGGCACATTTGATATCTCAATTCTTGATATCGGCGATGGGGTTTTTGAGGTCAAGGCCACCAATGGTGATACCCATCTTGGCGGCGACGATTTCGACCAGACCGTGATTGACTGGCTGGTCGAGGAATTCAAACGCGAGCAGGGGATTGATCTTTCGAAAGATCCAATGGGACTGCAGCGGCTGAAGGAAGCCGCCGAAAAGGCCAAATGTGAGCTTTCCAGCTCGCAACAGACCGACATTAATCTGCCGTTTATTACCGCCGATGCTTCGGGCCCCAAGCACCTGAATGTGTCGCTGAGCCGTTCAAAGCTTGAGCAGCTTGTTGAAGATCTGGTGCAACGCACTAATGGACCGTGCCGTGACTGTTTGAAAGATTCCGGCGTGTCCGCGGTTGATGAAGTGGTGCTGGTGGGCGGTTCCACCCGGATGCCGAAAGTGCAGGAAAAAGTCCGTGAAATCTTTGGACGCGATCCGCATAAGGGTGTCAATCCCGACGAAGTGGTGGCGATCGGTGCCGGCATTCAGGGCGGCATCCTCAAGGGTGAGGTCAAGGATGTACTCTTGCTCGATGTTACCCCGCTGTCACTCGGACTGGAAACGCTGGGCGGTGTGTTCACTTCACTGATCGAGCGGAATACCACCATCCCTTCCAAAAAGAGTGAAATTTTCAGTACCGCCGCAGACAACCAGTCAACGGTAGAAATTCATGTATTGCAGGGTGAGCGCAAAATGGCCGCCGACAACAAATCGATCGGCCGTTTCCGGCTGGACGGCATTCCGCCGGCACCGCGCGGTGTACCGCAAGTCGAGGTAACGTTTGATATCGACGCCAACGGCATCTTGAATGTTTCCGCCAAGGATCTGGGTACCGGCAAGGAACAGAAAATCACCATTCAGGCTTCCAGCGGGCTGGATGAGAACGAAATCAAGAATATGGTGAAAGATGCCGAGGCGCACGCTTCGGAGGATCAGAAGAAGCGCGAATCGGTAGAAACGCGCAATCTTGCCGAGAATCTGGCTTATCAGACCGAGAAGATGCTCAAAGAGCACGGTGAGAAGATTGCCGCGGATAAGAAGGAAAAGGTTGAAAAGGCCATAGAAAGTTTGAAGGAGGCGATCAAGTCGGATGATACGGAGCGTATCAAGTCGGCGATGGACGCCTTGAATACGGAGATGCAGGCTGTTTCAGCCGATCTTTACAGTCAGGCCCAGGCGCAGCAGGAGGCGGCCGGTGGTGCCGCCGCCGGAGAGAATGCCGGGGCTGAGGGTAAAGCGGAGGGCGGCGACACGCCGCCGCAGGACGGCAAAGATTCTGGAGATGTCATCGATGCTGATTTTGAGATGGTTGATGACGACAAGAAGTAGGGATTAACACAAACAGACAGGAGGAAGACAGTCGAGATGAAGATAAAACCGCTGGGAGATCGTGTATTGGTGGAGCCGATTGAGGAAAAAGAAGTCCAAAAGGGTGGCATCATTATTCCTGATTCGGCCAAAGAAAAGCCCCAGGAGGGCAAAGTGGTTGAAGTCGGCACCGGCAAGCGTGACGACGACGGCAAGGTCATTGCGTTCAACGTCAAGAAGGGTGACCGGGTCCTGATGCCTAAGTATGGCGGGACTGAAGTGAAAATCGGCGACAAGGAATACCAGATTATCCGCGAAGAGGACATTCTGGGTGTTATCGCCGGCTAAGGCGTTTAGCGATTAGGAAACCAAACCAGTAAATCAAGAAGGAGAAGTAAGCAATGGCTGATAAGGGAAAACAGCTCAAGTATGATGATTCCGCCCGGCAGGCAATTCTGACCGGTGTGGAGAAATTGAGCCGCGCGGTCAAGGTAACGCTTGGTCCGGCGGGTCGTAATGTGGTTCTGGACAAGAAATTCGGTTCACCGACGATTACCAAGGACGGCGTGACTGTCGCCAAGGAAATCGAACTGCCGGATCCGTTTGAAAACATGGGCGCCCAGATGGTGCGTGAAGTCGCCAGCAAGACCAGCGATGTGGCCGGTGACGGCACCACTACCGCGACGCTGCTGGCCGAAGCCATCTATCGCGAAGGCCTCAAGAATGTAACCGCCGGTGCCAATCCGATGAGCCTGAAGCGCGGCATCGACAAGGCAACAATCGTTGTTACTGATGCGGTCGCCAAGCTCAGCAAACGCGTCAAAGAGCACACCGAAATCGCCCAGGTTGCCACCATTTCGGCAAATGGCGACGAGACCATCGGCGAAACAATTGCCGATGCGATGGACAAGGTCGGCAAAGACGGCACAATTACCGTCGAGGAAGCCAAGACCATCGAAACCACTCTGGACGTGGTGGAAGGTATGCAGTTCGATAAGGGTTATCTGTCACCGTATTTCGCGACCAATACTGAAGCGATGGAATGCGTGCTGGAAGATGCCTATATCCTGATTCACGAGAAGAAAATCTCGAGTCTGCAGGATCTGCTGCCGCTGCTGCAGAATGTCGCCAAGGCTGGCAAGCCGTTGCTGATCATCGCTGAAGATGTGGAAGGCGAAGCGCTGGCAACCCTGGTTGTGAACCGTTTGCGCGGTACACTGCAGTGCTGTGCGGTCAAGGCCCCGGGCTTTGGTGACCGCCGCAAGGCCATGCTCGAGGATATCGCCATTCTGACCGGCGGGCGCTGCCTGACCGAAGATCTCGGCATCAAGCTCGAGAACGTCAACATCAGTGACCTCGGCAGTGCCAAGCGCATTTCGATCGACAAGGAAAACACCACGATCGTCGAAGGCGCCGGCAAGACTTCCGAAATTCAGGGACGTGTCGCGCAGATCAAGCGTCAGATTGATGAAACCACCTCGGATTACGATCGCGAGAAGCTGCAGGAACGTCTGGCCAAGCTGGCCGGCGGTGTGGCGGTCATCAATGTCGGCGCGGCGACCGAGACTGAGATGAAGGAAAAGAAAGCGCGTGTTGAGGATGCATTGCATGCCACCCGCGCGGCGGTTGAAGAAGGTGTGGTTGCCGGCGGCGGCGTAGCGCTGTTGCGTGCCCAGAAGACGCTCGAAAAAGCTATGAGTGAAGTAGCTGATGACGACGAGAAGATCGGTATGCAGATTGTGCTGCGCTCGCTCGAAGCCCCGCTGCGCCAGTTGGCGGCAAACGCCGGCATCGAAGGTGCCATCGTGATTGCGGAAGTCAAGAAGCAGAAGGGTTCCATGGGTTACAACGTGCGTAGCGGACAGTATTCCGACCTGATCAAGGACGGCGTGCTGGATCCGGCCAAGGTGACCCGCACGGCGTTGCAGAACGCCACCAGCATTTCCGGTTTGCTGTTGACAACCGAATGCATGATTACCGACATTCCCGAGACCGAGAAGCCTGCACCGGCCGGCGGCCCCGGCGGCATGGGCGGTATGGGCGGCATGGGTGGTATGGACTACTAAAATAAATGTCCCAAATCGGGACTTGACCATCCGGGGCGGGGCGCATATGATGCGCCCCGCTCTTTTTATAGAGAAAGGACAGTATGGATAAAGCTCTTATAGATAATGCCCGGAACAGTGTTCCCAGTATTCCGGTACTCACAAATATGGTATCAAAGCGCATCAAGCAGTTGATCAAAGGCGACCGTCCGTATGTCAGACCGCTTACGCCTGATGAAGAACTGGTAGATGTCGTCATGCGCGAAATCGGCGAAGGCAAACTGATTGCTGAAATGAATTTTCAGTCTGCCGACTGATTTTATGCGGATGACACTGACCGGTAGCGGCGGGAGACGTGATGAGGAAAGGCGACCGACAACTGGCGACTAACCGGCGTGCACGTCATGAATACATGGTGCTGGATACTTTTGAGGCCGGCATGGTTTTGACGGGTACCGAGGTCAAGGCCATCCGTGACGGCAATGCCAGTCTGAACGGATCATACGCACGTTGCGACGGCAAAAAGGCTGTGCTGCACGGCATGACGATTCAGCCCTATGAGCATGGCAACCGTTTCAACCACGATCCCGATCGTCCCCGGCGTTTATTGCTGCATGCTTCTGAATTGCAGCGTCTGCATGTGCAGCTTGATCAAAAAGGCTGCACGCTTATTCCGCTCGACATTCACCTGCGCCGCGGTTATATAAAAGTTGAACTTGGGCTGTGCCGCGGTAAAAAGCTGCACGACAAACGAGACACGCTGCGTAAACGTGAGGCGACGCGCGATGCCGCCCGCGAAATTGCTAAATATAAGTAAACCGGTGAGGGCATAATGAAAGAGTTGGCTTTTGTAAATGTCGGGCCTCCTGAACTGCTTATACTGCTGATCATTATTCTGTTGCTTTTTGGTGGACGCAAGCTGCCGGAGCTGGCCAGATCGCTCGGCCGCAGTCTGGGCGAATTCCGCAAAGGCAAGGAAGAGGGTGAGCGTGAGGAAGGTGCGGCTGCTGAAGAAAAGTCCGCTGCATCAAAAGAGGACGAGTCCTCCGCGAAAAAAGACGCGGAGTGAGCGGGGGGGCTTCCCGGGTTCGCCCTGTTGACAAAATAATGTCTAAACTTGAAATTGTATTTGCCGATAATCTTGAGTATCTGCGCGATCTTCCGCCGGAAAGCATCGACCTGATTTATATTGATCCGCCGTTTAATACCGGCAAAACCCAAAGCCGGACCAGAATCAGGGCAGTCAGGGACGAGAATGGTGACCGCCGCGGATTCATGGGGCGGCTTTATCGCACCGAAAAACTTGGCACCTCCGGCTATGCTGATTTCTTCGACGACTTTACCGCGTTTATTGAGCCGCGCTTGCGGGAGTCTTTCCGTGTTCTGAAAAGCAGCGGCAGTCTGTTTTTTCATATTGACTGCCGTGAGGTGCATTACTGCAAAGTGCTGCTCGACGGTATTTTCGGTCGCGAATCGTTTATCAATGAAATCATCTGGGCCTATGATTATGGTGCGCGGTCAAAGAAGCGCTGGCCGGCCAAGCATGACAACATCCTTTGGTACGCCAAGGATGCCGGGAACTATACATTCAATCTCGACGAGTCTGACCGGATTCCCTACATGGCACCCGGACTTGTTGGTCCCGATAAAGCTGCCCGCGGGAAAACCCCCACCGATGTCTGGTGGCATACCATTGTAAGTACTTCCGGACGTGAGAAGACCGGTTACCCGACCCAGAAACCGCGCGGGATCATTGACCGGATTGTCAAAGTGCATTCCAATCCGGGCGACCAACTGCTGGATTTCTTTGCCGGCAGCGGTACATTTGGGGAATCAGCCCTGGAATTCGGGCGCAATTGTATTCTGGTTGATAAAAACGAGGAGGCGCTGCGCGTGATGGCGCAGCGCTTTGCCGGTGCAGATTCAGTAGAATGGTCCGGATGGAACCCGTGAGAATTGTCGAAACGGCGACGGGTTAAACCGCGGTTTTTACGACGATCTTTTTTACATGAGTGCTCTGTTGCTGCATGATGCCCGGCATATGGACGTCATGCGGAAAAAGGATCATAAAACTGCCGGCGGTAAGTTCAATGTAATTGCCTTGTCCGGTCAGTTTGGCCAGATCACGTTGCGGATCATACTCCTGCTCCTGCATGGCTTTAATCGGTGCGTAGCCGATTAACTCCGTGCCTGAAACCATATACTGCACATCAATATATTTGCGATGCGCCTCCCAGAATCCGGCCTCACGCGCCTTGGTTGAATACTGTTGTATCAGGGCAAAAACTTTATCTCCGCTGATATCAGCCCTGCCATCCGGTAACGCCCGGAGATCCTGCCGCAGAAACCGCAAGGCCCGCTCTATGCCATGCCCCAGACCAAAATACTGTTCAGCATTCTCAATTGAATCAATTACCATATCATTCCCTTATCAACTTTAAAATAATTGAAAGGCAACATTAGCAATAACGGGATGCGGAGTGAAGCTCTATATTTCCTGTTTGGGCATATATTGATCAACTCTAATTATGGCCCCAAGCCCCCGTGACCTTGCCTGGTCGCCGTAGCCGCGAAGCGCGTAGGCGGCTGTCGCGGGTGAAAGCTCCATCTCGTAGCCGTTGACATCCTAAACCAGCCGGCCTCAAAAGCCAACACCACAGAAGTGCCGAGAAATCGCCCACTCCACTAACGCCTAACACCTGCCGCGATTCTTTATCGCTGATATTGATGCTCCGGCATTGACATACATGATTTTAAGTGTGAAATTATGCCTTTATTGAGTGTGTCGATATTCATAGGTAAACAAAGGAGTGCGAAAATGAGCAAAATGATTAAGTGTCCGGTAACTGGAAAGACAGCCAAAGCCCCGGTAACCTCGGGCGCAAAAGGAACAACCACCCGTGACTGGTGGCCGAATCAGCTAAATCTCGGTATCCTGCATCAGCATGCCCCGGCGTCAAATCCGCTGGGCAGTGATTTTAATTACGCTGAGGAATTCAAGAAGCTTGATCTGGATGCATTGAAAAAAGATCTGTGCGCACTGATGACCGATTCACAGGAATGGTGGCCGGCCGACTGGGGGCATTACGGCGGTTTGTTCATTCGCATGGCCTGGCACAGCGCCGGCACCTACCGTACAGCCGACGGCCGCGGCGGCGGCGGGACCGGTAATCAGCGGTTTGCACCGATTAACAGTTGGCCGGATAATGGAAACCTGGACAAAGCGCGCCGGCTGCTTTGGCCGGTCAAGCAGAAGTATGGCAACAAAATTTCCTGGGCGGATCTGATGATTCTGGCCGGAAACTGTGCACTGGAATCAATGGGGTTTAAGACGTTTGGCTTTGGTGGCGGCCGTGAGGATATCTGGCAGCCGGAAGAGGATATTTATTGGGGTGCGGAAGCTGAATGGCTGGGCGATAAGCGCTACAGCGGCGACCGCGAACTTGATAATCCGCTGGCGGCAGTGCAGATGGGTCTTATTTATGTTAACCCGGAGGGGCCTAACGGGGAACCGGATCCCGTGGCGTCGGGTCGTGATATACGTGTAACATTCGAGCGCATGGGGATGAATGACGAGGAAACCGTTGCGCTGACCGCCGGTGGCCATACCTTTGGCAAGGCGCATGGTGCCGGTGACCCAAAACTGGTTGGTCCCGAACCGGAAGCCGCTCCGATTGAGCAACAGGGACTGGGCTGGCTTAACCGTTTGCGGACCGGCAAGGGAGTGGATACCACTACCAGCGGGATTGAAGGCGCGTGGAAACCGAATCCCACAAAATGGGATAGCGGGTATTTTGATATGCTTTTCGGCTACGAGTGGGAGCTGGTGAAGAGTCCGGCGGGGGCCAACCAGTGGCTGGCGAAGGATGTCAAGGATGCGGATATGATTCCGGACGCTCACGACCCGTCTAAGAAAAACCGTCCGATGATGACTACGGCGGATCTTGCCTTGCGTTTTGATCCAATCTATGAGCCGATCTCGCGCCGTTTTCACAAGGATCAGCAGGCCTTTGCGGATGCGTTTGCCCGGGCGTGGTTCAAGCTGACCCACCGTGATATGGGGCCCAAGGCGCGCTATCTCGGTCCGGACGTTCCGGCCGAAGATCTGATCTGGCAGGATCCGCTGCCGGCGGTTGACCATCCGCTGATTGATGCCGCGGATATCGCTGCGCTGAAAGCAAAGGTAATGGCTGCGGGGCTTTCAATCGCTGAACTGGTTTACACCGCATGGTCGTCGGCTTCAACTTTCCGTGGATCAGATAAACGCGGCGGAGCCAACGGTGCGCGTATCCGTCTGGCACCGCAAAAGGATTGGGAAGTCAATC
>PXDI01000083.1 GCA_003565095.1 PVC group bacterium
AAATTAAGGCTGAATGAGTGGGAAGTTGCAACCGGCGGCAGTCCGGTGTATTCACAAAAGACCAATCTGGTGGATAACTTCTGGTACACTAATCTGACGGCACATCTGGCGGAGCTTTATCCGGTCAATGAGGTCACTAATATTACGGTTAATCTGATAAACTATCTTGACGAAGACCGTCTGCCGCATCAGCCGGCTGATGGCGTTGCCCAGTGGCTTACCGCACTTGGCCAGGAGGCCGCCCCGCTGATTAATGAAATCTATCTGGTGACCGATGAGACGGTAATCGATGATGTTACCAATACGGTTTATGATTTCTCTTTCGAGCTGTGGTATCCGTTTGTTCCCGATTCATCCGGGACAAACTTTTCGCTCGAAGTTGCCGTCTGGACCAATCAGCCGTCGGACGGTACAGGTGAATTTTCGCAATTGGCTGCCGCTCAGCCTCAGCCGGAACTGTTGCTTACCAACTATGTTCCCGATATGGAATATGGCGAAGATTCTAAATTTCATATTGAAATAACCACCCCCGCATCGTCTGTGTGGTTGCTGGCAAGGATTGTATATGACGGATATTCGTTCAGTCAGGTGCCAGACCTGGAACCGGTTGAGTTTAGCAGTGACGGCTTGTGGCAGATTGACGATCCGCGCGGCGGGTATCGATGGTCAAGCTGGAAAGATACTCTAGGCACAACCAATGTCGTTATGAGTGCATGGGATGACGGCAAATCAGGTTTACCGTTGTTTCATCGTGACGGCCCAATGGAGCATACCGGCGAAATCGGGCACATCTGGCGCGGACCGGTCTATGATGCCGACGGGCTTTTTGTGCCGTGGTATCCGACGGTGGACTTGCTGCATGTAACCAACGGCGTCAGCCTGCTGGACCGCATCACTGCGCGCGAACATCCGCAGCGGCGCGGATTGATCAACATCAATACCGACAACGAAGAGGCTTTCGACCTGCTGTTTGAGGATGCATGGCTTGGCGTAACAAACGGCACACCGGTCCATCGCCTGTTAAGCAATCAAGAAATAAGCGCTTTACGTGTGCATACAGTCGGCAACGGGCCATACAACAACTGGGCCGATCTGCTCGGTGTGTTGTCGAAGAATCAAGACTGGCTTGAGCCGAACGCCTCGCACCCGCGTTATTATGAGGATGCATTGCGCCGCATTTTCGACCGTGTGACATTCCGCCAAAACCTTTTTCTCGTCTTTATTGCCGCCGAGCCGTTATCCGGCGCGGGCCGCCCGCTGGCGCGCGCGCGCATCTGCGCACTGGTCGCCCGCGACGCCTACACCGGCCGCTGGTTCATCCAGTCCTGGCGGCGGCTGGAAAGCGAATAACCGGAATCGATAGTATTGCAAAGCAGGTATTCTCATTTCTTGATTAAGGGGCGTGGATTTTGTATTATCTGCCGGCAAACAACGGGGGGTGTATATGAAGGAAGACAACGCGACTGATGTAACGGACAACCCGGGCGAAGAGCAGATTGAACTGCGCGAGTGGCTTGAATCGCTGGACTATGTAATCGGCCGCGGTAAGCCGCGGCGGGTGCGGGAGCTGCTGAACAGCTTGCTGTCGCAGGCGCATACTGCGGGAATCCGTCTGCCGTCCTGTGTCAACACTCCCTATGTAAACACGATCCCGGCATCCGGGCAGCCGCCTTATCCCGGCAACCGCGGCCTTGAACGGCGCATCAAAAGCATAGTTCGCTGGAATGCCATGGCGATGGTGGTGCGCGCCAACCGCGAGGAAAACGGCATCGGCGGGCATATCGCCACTTTCGCTTCAGCCGCCACGCTTTACGATGTCGGCTTTAATCATTTCTTTCATGCTGCCGGAAAAAAGGGTGACGGCGATCATGTCTATTTTCAGGGGCACGCCTCTCCCGGTAATTATGCGCGGGCTTTTCTGGAAGGCCGCATTTCGATTGATGAACTGAAAAATTTCCGCCATGAATGTCATTCCGGTCCGGCGCTGCCGTCGTATCCGCATCCCTGGCTGAAACCGGGCTTCTGGCAGTTTCCGACCGTTTCAATGGGGCTGGGGCCGATCCAGGCAATTTATCATGCGCGTTTTGAACGCTACTTGACTGACCGCGGCATGCATGACACCTCCGATCATCGCGTCTGGTGTTTTGTCGGCGACGGCGAAACCGACGAACCGGAGTCGCTCGGTGCAATCAGTCTGGCCGGACGCGAAAAACTGGACAATCTGATTTTTGTGGTGAACTGCAATCTGCAGCGGCTGGACGGTCCGGTGCGCGGCAACGGCAACATTATCCAGGAACTGGAAACCGTTTTTTCCGGCGCAGGCTGGAATGTCATAAAAGTCATCTGGGGCGCGGATATGGATCCTCTGCTGGAAAAAGATCATAGCGGATTGCTGGTGCGCACGCTGAATGAGATTGTTGACGGTGAACATCAGAATTTTACAGTCCGTGGTGGCGCCTATGTGCGCGAGCATCTGTTCGGCCGCGATCCTGAATTGCTGAAGCTGGTTGAGCACATGTCCGATGAAGAGCTTGGCAATCTGCGGCTGGGCGGACACGATCCCGAAAAAGTGTATGCTGCTTACAAGTCCGCGGTCGAACACCGCGGCGCACCGACGGTTATCCTGGCCCGCACGATCAAGGGCTACGGACTTGGTGAAGCGGGTGAAGGCATGAACATCACTCATCAGCAGAAAAAACTTAACGAGAAAGAGCTGCTGGAATTCCGTAACCGTTTTGCTGTGCCGGTTTCGGATGAAGAAATCAATGATGTACCGTTCTACCGGCCCGCGGATGATAGTCCCGAGCTGGCATATCTGCATGCCCGCCGCAAAGCTCTCGGCGGATATCTGCCAGAACGCCGCTCAAAATGTGCGGCGTTGGATCCGCCGGAAGAAAAACTGTTTAGCGAGTTTTATGAAGGCAGCGGTGAACGTGAAACCTCCACCACCATGGTGTTTGTCCGCCTGCTTTCAAATCTGCTGAAGGATAAAAAGCTCGGCAAACTGATTGTGCCGATTATCCCCGATGAGGCGCGCACTTTCGGCATGGATGCGCTGTTCCGGCAGGTCGGCATTTATTCCCATGCCGGACAGCTTTACGAGCCGGTTGACCATGAAAACCTGCTGTATTACCGTGAAGCGCAGGATGGCCAGATACTGGAAGAGGGCATAACAGAGGCCGGCGCACTGGCGTCATTTATCGCGGCGGGCACTTCCTACTCAACGCATAACATCAATACGATTCCGGTATTCATGTTTTATTCAATGTTCGGTCTGCAGCGGGTCGGCGATCTGATCTGGGCGGCAGGCGACAGCCGCACACGCGGATTTCTGGCCGGGGCGACTGCGGGCCGCACCACCCTGGCGGGGGAAGGTTTGCAGCATTGTGATGGCAACAGCCATGTGCTGGCCTATCCGCACCCGACGCTTAAAGCCTACGATCCGGCCTATGCCTACGAAGTTGCCGTGATTATGCAGGAAGGCATCCGCCGCATGTATCACGAACAGCGTGATGAGATGTACTACATTACGATTATGAACGAAACCTACCGGCAGCCGCCGCGGCCGGAAGGTGTCAGCGAGGGCATTATCAAAGGCCTTTACCGGTTCAAGCCGCCGCTGCAGGAAGAAACCGCCGCGCAGGTGCATCTTTTCGGCAGCGGTGCGATTCTTAACGAAGCGTTAAAAGCACAGGTTCTGCTGGCGGAGAAATTCGGCATTGCCGCGGATGTCTGGAGTGTTACCAGTTACAAGGAGCTGTATCGTGACGCATTGCAGGCTGAACGCTGGAACCGGCTGCATCCGGCGGATAAACCGCGAGTCCCTTATATCAAGTCGGCTTTGCGGAAATGCGCGGGACTTTTTGTTGCGGCAACGGATTATTTAAAGATGCTGCCGGAGTCGGTGGCGGCATGGCTGCCGGGGCGGTTGATTGCGCTCGGCACCGATGGCTTTGGCCGCAGCGACGGCCGTGAACATCTGCGGGCGTTTTTTGAGGTTGATGCCGCGCATATCGCGCTGGCGGCATTGCAGGGACTGGCCGAAGCCGGAGAGCTGGATGCCAAAGAAGTCACAAAAGCCATCAAAAAGCTTAAAATTGATCCGGATAAAGATGATCCGATGACGGCTTGAAAGGACACGGTAATGTCAAAAGAATTCAAAGTTCCTGCATTGGGTGAAAGCGTAAAATCGGCGACGGTATTAAAGGTGCTGATTGCGAAGGGCGACAAGCTGTCATCCGATCAGCCGGTTGTTGAACTGGAAACCGATAAAACCGTTATTGAAGTGCCGTCCGGGATGGAAGGCACGGTCGAAGATGTGCAGGTAAAGGAAGGCGATGAAGTAACCGCGGGGCAGACTTTGTTTACGGTAAGCGCGGCAGAGGGCGCAACGGAGTCTGAGGCAGACAGCGGCAAAGACGATAAAGAGGATCCCGGGAAGAAGGCAAAGCAGACAGATTCCGCCGCAAAAAAGGCGAAAAAAACGAAGCAGCAGGAAAAAACACCGCCTGACAAGGACGCCGAAGGCAAAGCGCCCGAGCCGGCGTCTACCGAGCCGGATGACCATCCGTCTGCGAAGGACGTGCCGGCGGCACCTTCAGTGCGGCGTTTTGCACGCGAGATCGGCATAGATATCAGTGCGGTCACCGGCAATGGACCGCACGGACGCATCAGCATTGACGACGTTAAAGCGCATTCCCGCAAGCTCAATGCCGGCCGTGAAGCAGCTCCGGCAACGCAAACCGCCGCGCAACCGTTACCGGATTTTGCACAATGGGGTGAGGTTGATAGCGCGCCGATGAGTAAAGTGCGGCGGCTGACGGCGGAACGCATGGTGCATAACTGGAATGTTATCCCGCATGTCACCCAGTTCGGTCGGGCCGATGTAACCGAAATGGAAGAACACCGGACTCAATATAAGCATGATGCGGAAAAAGCCGGCGGCCGTCTGACGCTGCTGGCGATTTTGATAAAAACCGTCGCCGGCGCGTTGAAAGCTTTTCCGCAATTCAATGCGGCCGCTGACATGGCAAACAAACAGATTATTTATCGCAAATACCACCACATCGGCATTGCGATGGATACTGAACGCGGGCTGGTGGTGCCGGTGATCCGCAATGCCGAACATCTGAATGTAATAGAAATTGCGGTTGAGCTGACAAAGCTTACCGCGAAAGCGCGTGAAGGCAAGCTGAGTGTTGATGAGATGCGTGGCGGCTGCTTTACCATATCCAATGCCGGTGCGATCGGCGGCGATTTCTTTACGCCGATTATCAACTGGCCCGAAGCCGCCATTCTCGGCATGGCGCGCGCCAAACCGGAAGCGGTCTGCCGTGACGGCGCGGTTGTTGAACGGCTGATGCTGCCGTTATCGCTTTCTTACGATCACCGGATCATTGACGGAGCTGACGGTGTGCGCTTTATGCAGTGGATTATCGAAGCACTGGAAGAACCGGTAAAACTGCTGTGGGAAGGTTGATTATGAGTAAAGATCTGCTGGTTATCGGTGCCGGGCCGGGAGGCTACCCGGCGGCATTTCATGCCGCGGACCGCGGCATGAAAGTAACGCTGGTTGATCCTGAGCCCAATCCCGGCGGGGTCTGTCTGTATCGCGGCTGTATCCCTTCAAAGACTTTTCTGAATGTGGCCGGTTTTCTGCATCAGACTCAGCAGGCCGCCGCCTGGGGGGTGGAGCTTGAGCAGCCCGGCATCAATATCGAAAAACTGCGTGCCTGGAAAGATTCCGTTGTTGAGAATTTAACCAAAGGGCTCGGGCAACTGGTCAAGCAGCGCGGCATTGAATATATATGCGGCAGGGCGGTCTTTAAAGACGGGCGGCATGCAGTGATTAATGTTGAAGGGGAGGCGGAGCGGGAGGTTGCATTTCAGAATGCAATCATCGCCAGCGGTTCCGTGCCGTCTGTTGTGCCGGGGCTGCCGGACTCGCCGCGCATTATTGATTCAACGGGCGCATTGGATCTGGCAGATATTCCGCAACGTCTGCTGGTGATCGGTGGCGGCTATATTGGACTGGAGCTCGGTCAGGTATATGCCGCGCTCGGGGCGCAGGTGACTGTGGTGGAAATGACCTCCGGCATTCTGCCGGGAGTTGACCGCGAGCTGGCGCGCATTCTCAAGAAACGTCTTGATAAACAGTTTGCCGCCGTACTGACCAATACTGCGGTAGAGCAGATGACCGATACAAAAAAAGGGATGCGGGTTGTCTTTAAGGGTGAGCATACAGGTGAAGAACTGTTCGACAAGGTGCTGGTTGCTGTCGGTCGCAAACCCTGCACAGACGGGCTGGGGCTTGAGAATACAAAGATCAAGCTGACCGAAAACGGATTCATTGAAACCGATGCGCAGCGCCGGACCGCCGAGCAGGCGGTTTTTGCCATCGGTGATGTTGCCGGGCAGCCGATGCTGGCGCATAAGGCAACCTATGAAGCGCGGGTGGCGGTTGAAGTGTGTCTCGATCGCAAAACCGTCTATGATCCGCGGGCGGTGCCGTGTGTTGTTTTTACCGATCCGGAAATTGCCTGGTGTGGTTTGACGCAGGCGGAAGCGGAAGAGCAGGGCCGGGACGTCAAGGTGACAACTTTTCCGTGGGCTGCTTCCGGGCGTGCGCTGACCTTGGGCCGGCGTGAGGGGGTCACAAAACTGCTGTTTGATCCTGAGTCCGGCCGGTTGCTGGGCGCAGGGATTGCCGGACATGGTGCGGGCGAACTGCTGGCGGAAGCGGTACTGGGCATTGAGATGGGGGCGGTGGCGGATGATCTGGCCTGGACGATCCATGCGCATCCCACCCTGTCGGAAACCATTATGGAAGCCGCCGCGGCATTTTCCGGTCACCCAACCCATTTCATGCGCCCGCGCTGAGGGCGCGTATGGCTTATTGCTTGACCGGCATTTCCATGCAGCGGTTGACGGCGGCACCGATTCCGTCGATGAAATTCTGGATGCTGAAATCTTCAGCATGCCGGCGGATGGTGCGCCGGTTCCATTTGACCGCCTGCGCCTGCTGGACGGCATTGTTTAATGCGGTTTCAGTCTGCTCCGGGAAAAACACCCCGGTCTCACCGTCACGGATTGTTTCAAGCGCACCGCCGCGTCCGAAGGCGATGACCGGTTTTCCGCAGGCCTGGGCTTCCAACGGCACAATCCCGAAATCCTCTTCGCCGGGAAAAATCAGAAAGCGGCAGCGGCGGTAAAGTTCCCTGGTCTGCTCATCCGGCAGCCATTCGGCAAATGACACATTCGGTCCGGCCAATGCGCGCAGACGCGGATGTTCTGAGCCGACACCGACCACCTTTAGCGGAAAGCCGCTTTGCGAGTAAGCCTTGACGGCAAGATCAACACGTTTGTACGGCACCATTGCGGAGATAACCAGATCGTAACCATCATGGCTTTCCTCGCCGGGAGTAAACCAGCCGGTATCAACCGGCGGGTATACCATCAGGGATTCACGCTTGTAGAATTTTTCGATCCGCTGCTGAACATGCCGGCTGATGGCCACAAAGCAGTGTACGCGGGAGGCGGTTTTCCGGTCCCATCTGCGCAATGCGGCCAGTAAAGGTTTTGCCAGCAGAGCTTTCAATGGATTATTGCCGAAATATTCGTTGTAAAAAGTCCAGGCGTAACGCATGGGGGTAAAGCAATAGCACAAGTGTCTTGCACCCGGCGGCGGAATGAAGCTCTTGGCAACACAATGGCTGGTGCTGATAACCAGCTCGGCCGGTTGCGGCCGGAAGCGGCTGATAGCATACGGAAAGAGCGGCAGCATATGGCGGTAATGCTTATATACGTTGGGGATGTTCTGCAAAAAAGAAGTATTGACCGGATGCGCGTTTATCGTTTCAGAAATTGCGGCGCGGTTATGGATCAGCGTATAGACCGGTGCGTCCGGAAAGCCGCGGCACAGAATCTCCAGCACACGTTCACCGCCGCGCATGCCGGTCAGCCAGTCATGGCAAAGCAATGTGCGCATTGACTGCCAGTTTGCAGGATATTGCAGTATTTCTTCAGCAGCGCTCAAAACCGGATCTCCTTTGTCAGTAACTGCATATCATTACATCATTTGACGGTAGACCGCCAGTGTTTCTTCGGCAGCTTTGCGCCAGTTAAAGCGTTTGACATTCTCATAGCCGGCCTTGCGCAGCCGGTCGGCTTTTGCCGGATCGCACATCAGGGTTATTATGGCATCCCGCAGTTCTTCGGCATGACCCGCTTCCACCATTA
>PXDI01000093.1 GCA_003565095.1 PVC group bacterium
TCGGAACAGAACTGAACCGGTTTCTTGCACGGCTCAATTCTGCACCGGAAATTCAGTACGCTTTCAGCGGATACTCCGCCAGTACACCCCACATTTTTCTCGAAATTGATCGATTGAAAGCTGCTGTCCAGCAGGTTGATATTGCCGAAGTTTTTGCCGCGCTACAAAGTCACTTCGGCGTACGTTATGTCAGCGATGTGAATTTCGGCGGGCAAGTCAACCGGGTGATTATGCAGGCGGACTGGCCGTTCCGCGGACAGGTCGCTGACATAAGCCGCCTGCATGTCAGAAACCGCAGCGGTTCCATGGTTCCGCTCGACAGCCTGCTAACCGTGCGCACCGAACCGGCTCCGCGCGCGCTGGACCGGTACAATAAGTTTACTTCGGCCGCTATAACCGCCTCTGCCGCACCGCGCATTAGCGGCGGCCAAGCAATGCAAGCGGTTACCGAAATAGCCAGCGAACATCTCCCGGCCGGATATGGTATTGAATGGTCCGGTCTGACTTATCAGGAAGCCGCGGCGGCCGGCGGAATAACACTGTTGGTCTCCATGGCTTTGCTTTTCGGCTACCTGTTTCTGGTGGCACAATATGAAAGCTGGATCATACCCCTGCCGGTTATGCTGTCTACAGCGGTCGCGGGACTGGGAGCATTGTTCGGTTTGCTGCTTACCGGAAAACCGCTCGGCATTTACGCACAATTGGGACTGATTCTGCTGATCGGACTTGCCTGCAAAAACGCAATTTTGATAATCGAGTTTGCCAAAGAGCGGCGCGAAGCGGGGCTTTCGACAATAGACGCTGCAGCCGATGGAGCACGCCAGCGTTTCCGAGCGGTTCTGATGACGGCTTTTACGTTTATCTTTGGTATATTCCCAATGGTGATTGCCACTGGCGCAGGAGCGGCGGCACGCCGATCTGTCGGCATTGCCGTGTTCTGCGGGATGCTGGCTGCCACGGTGTTCGGGATTGTCCTGATCCCGGCGCTATATGCACTGTTTCAATCCCTCCGTGAGAAAAAAAACGACTCTAGCGCTGTTCCGCCTGTCGGTGTGATCTTGCTTTTGTGCGGTTTGCTGTTCATAAACGGTTGCGTTACGGTGGGGCCTGATTATGTGCCCCCGGAATGGCCGGATACCGGACTGGAAGCCGATGCTTTTGCTGACGAACGGGAGTACGGTACCTGGTGGGCAAGCTTGGAAGATCCCGTGCTTACCGGGCTGATTGAGCAAGCGCTTGCAAACAATCGTACGCTGCATTCCGCCGTGGCAGCCGTACATGCAGCCCGCGCTAGACTGGGAATCACACGCGCTGCCTCCGCGCCACAGTTTGACGCTTCCGCCACGGCCACAAGGCAGAGAGCAAGTGAAGCCGTTTCTTTGCTGGGTGAAACGGAATATTTCCGGGCCAGTCTTGATGCGACATGGGAAATAGATCTTTTCGGCGGCACCCGCCGTGCAATTGAAGCCGCTCTGGCCGAATTGCAGGCGCTGGATGCCGCGCGTGCCGTCGTACAGGCAGGGTTGGCTGCTGAAACTGCGCGTACCTATGCAATGCTGCGCACAGGACAACAACGACTGAAGATTGCCCGAGATCATCACAACCTACAGCAGCAAACTTTAGCACTGCTTCAAGACCGCCTGACGCACGGTCTTGTAGATGAGTTGGCGCTTCTACAGGCGCGTGTGCTGTTCGAATCAACGCGCGCCGCAATTCCCCCGCTTGAAACCAATTTGGAGGAAAGCCTGAATGCGTTGGCCGTTCTTACCGGACAAATGCCCGGCACGTTGCATGATAAACTCGGCGGGGAAGACGGTATCCTGCCGGTTGTTCCCGCACAAACCGTTGCCGGGATCCCGGCCAATGCCTTACGGCGGCGACCCGACGTTCTTCAAGCCGAGCGCGCATTGGCCGCACAAACAGCACGGATTGGTGTAGCCACAAGTGCACTGTATCCAAAAATAACTCTGCTCGGTTCCATCGGAATCGAAACCCTTGACGCCGCGACATTCGGCAATGCCGGTACCGAATTTTATAACCTTGGCCCGGGCGTTCGCTGGGCTGTTTTCCATGCCGGTTCGATTCGCCACAATATCAAGGCTCAGGAAGCCGGACAGGAGCAGGCACTTGCCGCCTATGAGCAAACTGTACTGGCTGCCGTGCAGGAAACCCGCAATGCCTTGACCGCGTTTGAAAAAGAACATCAGCGAATGCAGTCACTCGACAATGCAGTTAGCGCGGCACGAACTGCCTTGGAACTGGCGGATAACCGCTATCATGCCGGCCTGACAGATTACCTGACCGTCCTTGACGCCCAAAGATCACTACAGATGCTGGAAGACGGCCTAGTGCAAAGCCGCGGCATTATGCTGATGCACCTGATTCAAATTTACAAAGCGCTCGGCGGCGGATGGTGATCCGTTCGGCCCGGAATAACAGCCGTAACTAAACGGTATAAGGTTCCAGGATGCCGCCGTTGGCGGTAATGGCCTGCTGCAGCTTCTTGATGTCCACGTTGCGCACGATGCCTGCCGGCTGCACCAGCGCGGCAGCATGCCCCGCGGCCTGACCGAGGCACATGACCGGCGGCATCACCCGCAAGCTGGAATGCGCCACCGGGTCGGCCGAGATGCAGCGTGATGCCACCAGCAGGTTTTCAAGTCCGACGGGCAGCATGCAGCGGTAAGGCACCTGATACCAAGTGCCGGGCGGCAGATGCTCCATCCGGGTTTGACCGAAGGTCTGGCCGTGGATATCCACCGGATAACAGCAGCAGGCAATTGCGTCATCAAACCGCGCGTTGGTTTTCCAGTCATCGTAGGTCAACCGGTAATCGCCGCTGATGCGCCGTGTTTCGCGTACGCCGATATGCGGCGCGGTTTTCACCAGCCAGGCATTTTCAAAACCAACCACATTGGCGCGCAGCCAGTCGACATAATTTGCGGCGCGCTTACGCCCCTCGGCTTCACAGGCACTCAATTCAAACGGGTCAAGCGGATTGCCGCTAATGCGCACCGCATTAAAATAAAGCAGGCCGTTCGGCGCTTCGGCAATCATGCTGAGGTGGCGATTAATCAGAACCGGGGTGTCTTTGTCACCGGATTTGACACGCTCACGGATCTCAAACCGCCCCGGCCAGCGGTCAAGATCAACACCGCCAACACAGAAAAACAGCGTCATCGGCATCAGGTTGCCCTCGGCGTCGCCGCTTTCCACCGGTACCCCCGCCCGCGACGCCAGCAGGCCATCACCGGTGCAATCAATAAAAACCCGCCCTGCAACAGCAAGCGGCCCGCCATTATGCGCCAGCAGCAGGCGTTTCACCATACCGTTTTCGATTTCAGCATCATAGAGCGCGGCATGGAACAAAACCGTCACTCCCGCTTCTGTAACCATTTCATCCAGAACCACTTTCAAAATTTCGTCATCGAACCGCGCGCCGCCGCCTTCCTCATGGATCACCGCATCGCGCTGCTTCAAGCGCTCAAGCATTTCCTGATGAATCCCGCCATTTACCAGCCGCCGCAGCCCGTCATCCTCCGCGGGTTTGGTGCGGTCGGCCATAAACGGATTCACCAGCATAGTAGTGGCGGCCCCGCCAAGATATCCGGCACGCTCGATAAGCAGAGTGCGCGCCCCGCCGCGCGCGGCGGCAATCGACGCACCAATTCCCCCCGGTCCGCCACCGACGACAATCACATCATATTCCGGTAATTCTCTCATATTTCTTTCCTATAATCCCGCATACGTTGTTCGGTATTTTTTGAAATTAGAAACATTTTGAAATGATGCTTCATGAGATAACGTATGACAAGTTTTTAAGCCAGCGGGACAACGCCGGTCCAGGTGCGGGTCATATTCTGCCATTTATGTGCGGCGTCGCCATCGGCCATGGCGGCAAACATGTGTGTCGGAACGCCGTCATGAAAAAGAAGCTGCGGACGTTCAACACTGCTGAGGGTTTCCTGTGTGCCATTGTCCCATGTGACCGTGCGTGAATAGGCTTTGGGCTGCCCGGCCATGTTCCAGACGATGCCGTCCGGCGAAAGCAGATGAACCCCTGCATGAAACTCTCCGCAGGCCTTGCCGTTGAGGTCTTTTGCCAGCATTTCAAAATGACCGTCTATATTGAAAACATAAGGATCTTCGACGGTAACTGCGGAAGAGTCAAAAACCGGCCCGTCACTGCGCCACCGGCTCCGGCCATCTAAGCCCTCAAAGATCGCCAGACCGATTTTATTGCGCTGTTCGGCTTTAACATACGAGCGGTAATAGAGAAACAGGCGCCCGTCCGGCAGAAAACATGGAGCCGGATTAGTTACCACCCATGCGTCCCAGGCCTCCGGCCGTGCCGTAAGAAAAGGTTCATCCCGCCGTTTCCATGGACCATAGACTGACGGCGCGGTCGCCACACCGATGCGGATTGAGCGGTAACACGGATAAAAATCCGGTCCGTTGCGCAGTTCCTCCGCGGTAGGACGTTCACCCTCAAACGTGCTGCCGATATAAAACAGCACATATTGTCCGTCGGCTTTGTGGATGGTGGGGTTATGGGTCATCCGGCCGTCCCAGAAACCGGCACCGCGGTCCGGCAACACCGTTTCCTGATAAATGTACGGACCTTCGGGAGTATCGGCAACGGCGCGGACAACTTCGGAATAACTCTGATAAGCCGGAAGAAATTTCAGATTTTTCGGCCAGCGGGCGGCAAACATATGATAGCGCCCGTCTTCACCGCGTATCACTGACCCGCACCACACCCAATAATCCTCCATACAGAAACCGCCACCGGCCGGCAACGGCTGCAAACGGCGGCTGAATGGAGTATAATCAATATCGCCGGTAATTTTCATATGCATTAACTCTTTTATACTACATACTTATAAACATCCTCGGACAATGCCCCAAGATGCGGCGCGGTCCAATGCGCGCCGGCAGCGCTTAATGTTTCCGCATCAAAGGATGTCGTCAAGCCAAGGCAACGCGCGCCGGCAGCGCGTCCGGCCTGAATGCCATTAACCGCGTCTTCAACCACAATACATTTACCTGCGGGGATTTGCAACAATTCGGCTGCTTTCAGAAAAATATCCGGCGCGGGTTTCTTGTGCTCAATCTCACTGCCGCTGACACAGGCGTCAAAGCTATCGGCAGGAACACCGATTTCCCGCAGGTTGCCGTCAACCTTGATCCGATCGGCGCTGCTGGCCACCGCCATACGCACATTGTGCTCACGGCACCATTCAATGAACTCGCGCACACCCGGCAGCGGTTGCAGCCTGCCGCGAATTATCTCCAGATAAATCGCGTAGGTGCGCTCCTTGTCTCGCGGCATGTTCAATTGAATGCCGTGCTTTTCCGCCACACCGCCCAGATAACGATCCTCACCCGCGCCGACAAACGGAATGAAATCCTCCGGCGCAACGTTCACCTGATGCGTTTCTTTAAACATCCGGCAGGCCGCCGCGCAGATAAACGGCTCGGAATCACACAAAACCCCGTCCATATCAAAAATTACACCGTGTTCTGATTGCATCTTGCTGCTTTCATTATGCTGATCAATTGAGCCACTTGCAAAAACGCTTTTGCAAGTGGCTCAATTATTACCCGATCAGACTGCCTTCAATTACGACTGTCGGCTTATGCTCAAAAGGCTGGCGTTGTCCGGTGTGCAGTGCCGGGATGGCGGCGTTGACCGCCTGACAAGACGCCACCATTTCCGGATAGGGGCGATAGCAGATGTCATGCAGGCCGATCTGCATGTTCTCGCCGTCAAACCGCCCCATCACATGCTGATCATTCCACATGAAATAGTGCGCCCCGATCAACGCCGGGATGGCCGCCGCATGCTCAACATAGTAGCGGTAGGCCTCCGCGCTCTCCCGCATGGTCTTCACATTGCGGATGCCGCCGGAAGGTAGGCCGCGATCAAGCGCGCCAATATGGAACTCACCGATCATCAAAGGCTTGCCCGTCTTTGCGGCCAGGCGCGCAATATGTTCGGCATCCGGACGTAAGTCATAGAAATTTATCGAAAAAACATCGACATGCTGACTGCCGCTCAGTTGATAGTCGCTGTGAATCCACGCCCAGCGCAAACCGAGATTCAGATGATTGGGATCAACCGCACGACAGGCCTCCGCTGCTATCCGGACAAAGCGCTCGATCGCCTGACAGGTGAATTCCATCGTGTCTCTTGTATGACCTGCACCTTTGATTACCTGCTTCTTATGCAAATCGTCAAACGCTTTCAATTGCGTTCCCCAGACGGCATTCAGCTCACTCACAGAGCTGTAACGCGCCTTGATGAACGCGATGAAAGCTGCGCGAGTGTGACTTGCGCACTCATCACGCAACAACTGCAGCCCTAAGTTGAAATCGGTCAGAAACGCCCACTGCGGCTCATTGGTCATGAAATAGCCGATCACCCGCCGGTCATTGGCAATCTTGCCCAACTGACGGGCAAAAACCTCGCAACGCTGTGTATATTCGTCAGAATAAATATCCGGAAAATCACGAAAAATGCATTTCTCCGTCTTTGGAAAGTTCTTCATCGTAAAGACATGCGGAAGTTCCGCCCTCTGCGTAAAATCTTCGTCGGACCAGTTGGCGATGGTGTTGAAGCCATAGCGGATAATACGCCGCCGGGTTAGTTCACACCACTTTTCAAACCAGTCACTTCCCAGCGCGCGTTCAAGATTGTATGTCTGTGAATGGAAAATCCGCCCTTCTTCACGCTGCGTCCATAAATGCGGAGCCTGGGCAATTGACGGCATTTCCCCCGTGAACATATTCTCTATGCCGGAGACATTAACTCCGCCATCGGGCCTGATACAGTCAACCCCGTTGCTCCAGAAAGCACAACCGTCGGGATCCACCAGCCACCAGCGTTCTCCGTCATAATGAGTTCTGAACCAACCGGTTGCATCAAGACGCGTCGCGCGCCAGCCCCCGTATTGCGAGTGTTCACTGCCAAATTCCGGTGCGACGTCCGTCAGCTCCGATTTGAGCGATTCCGCCAGTTCATCAAGGCTCTGCGTCTTGCCGGGCCAGTCGCGTGCGCGCCATTGATGCAGCTCATCCACCTGCGGCTCATCGGGATAGGTGTATTCCGGTTGAGAATCTGCGGAAATCGAGTCAGAGATGCGGGCATCTTTTATATGCAAATATTGCGCGGTTTCCGGAGCAGCGGAAAGGGTGATGCGCCGTATATCCTCTGCGGCAAGGTTGGCACCTTCAACAACTGATTTGAAACAGCCGGGTGTGCGCCGCAAAAACAGCCTGCCGCCCTCGGCGACTTTTACCGGCAGACAGATCCGTGTTGGCCAATGCGGAAACAGCCCGATCCGCACCACTACCCGCCGCTCATCTCCGGAAAAAATCACCTGCAAGTTTATCATTGCATCCGCTTCGTTTATAACATCTGCAATGATAACATCTTCCGCCGATAACGGCCGGGATATTGTAAGCTCGAAAGCTGGATCTATTTCTCTGCAAGGATTACTGCCCATGTTTCACCTTTTTCAAAAGAGCGACACCTTTCGGGGTCAAACGGTATTTCTGTAAACGGCTGTTGGGTTTGTCGGGGATGGTTAGCTCGATCCATCTGTTGTCGAGGAGATTCCGAATGGCTTTTTTGAAATTGCCGGTACGTTGTGAGTACCCAAGCCGAGCAAGTAACGCGCTTCGACCAAGAGATTCTACAGCCAGTGCTGTAATGATGCTAGTTTCGGTTGCGGAGATTTCGACTGGGGCCTCGACTGGGGCCTCCGTCTCTAGCCGTGACTCTAGCCGCGATGCCGTATCAACTGGGGCCTCATCATGGGCCTTATCCAATCCGTTACCCAGCGGGCTTGCACCGGCCGAAACAGCGTTCTGGCGGCGGAAGATCATGCGGAACCAATCCTTGTCAGCCTGTATTTCTGGGTGCGCGCAGTTCTGTTTATCGCAATGTTCGCGAATGCGCTTGAAGCCGGAACCCACTTTTTCAACGAGGTCCATGCGTTGCATCATCCCGAAAAGCAAGGGGTTGCGGGGAATGCTGCGGGTGCCGAGGGTGTCGACCGTCAGTCCGCCAACGA
>PXDI01000038.1 GCA_003565095.1 PVC group bacterium
ACGAGTGGTGCTGCTGGTGCTGGCGGCGCAGGCTTACCCTCTGAGATTACGGGCGAAACCGTATGGTATGCTGGTGGCGGCGGCGGAGCAGCTGAAAGTGGGTCTGGCTCGGCCGGTGCAGGTGGCCAAGGCGGCGGCGGTGCAGGTGGCGTTAATGCGTCTGGTGAAGATGGTCTGGTAAACACCGGTGGTGGTGGCGGCGGCGGTGGTGGTTCCAATAAAGGCGGCGACGGCGGCAGCGGCATTGTGATTGTGCGATATGTGTTGTCAACCCCCGAGGGCGCGATTTTCTGGTTGAATCCCGGTACAACCGATATTACGAAGAATGCAGCGTGGGCCACGGCGACGGTAAACACGAACCTCACGACAGCGGTGCTGGTTTGGGATGAGACGGATCAGGGAACGGGAAGTACGAATGATTGGTCCAATCGCTTAAGTCTGGGCAGTCAGGATGCAGGCGCAGTGACAGGGCAGATGACGGATCTGTCTGCGGGTTCGCTGTACGTCTGGCGTTTGTATGGCGAATCAGCCGAGAAGAATGCTTGGTCGGATGCCGTGGAGATCGCAACAAGCCGAAACGATCCTTGGCCCATGTGGAGTTACGATGCCGCGCGAAGCTCGGCTTCCCAGATCGTGCTTGCCGATACCCTCCACCTGCAATGGGTACGCGAATTGCCTGAACCCATGTCAGCCTGGGCCGGACAGCGCGATGATCGGGGTAAACTCGATTTTGATGTATCCTATGCGCCCGTTGTCGCGGAAGGCCGCATTTTCGTACCATCGATGGTAACCGATAGCGTAACGGCCTATGCCATCGAGGATGGTGCCGAGTTATGGCGTTTTTATGCCGACGGTCCGGTGCGCCTCGCACCTGCTCTCTGGGGCGGAAACGTGTATTTCGTGTCAGACGACGGCTATCTGTATTGCGTGAATCAAGAGGAAGGCGCACTCGTCTGGAAGTTCAAGGCCGGACCCTCAGATCTACGATTGCTCGGCAACGAGCGTATCATCAATATGTGGGCAGCTCGCGGCGCCCCTGTGATCATGGATGATACCGTCTATTTCGCGGCAGGCATCTGGCCGATGCATGGCGTTTTTGTCTGCGCGCTGGATGCTGCCACGGGCGATGTGGTCTGGATCAATGACACAACTAGTACCGATTTCGTGGATTTACCGCACTCGGGTGCTTCCGCTTACGGAGGATTGATTCCGCAGGGTTATCTTGCCGCCAACGCCAATCAAGTAATCGTGGCAGGCGGAAGAGCGAAGCGCGCTCATTTGAATCGCCAAACAGGAGCCTTCGCTTCTGGCGATTTCCGCGGCAGCAGCAAGGGCGAAGGCGGCTATGCGGTACATGCGATGGGAAGCGGCGGGTACGGACCTGTCGCCAATTCCCACATTAATTCGCGCGTCAGTAGTGTCTCTGGCCAGATTGAAGGCCAAATCTTTGATGCATTGGCTGCAAAAAATCGGCTTTTTGTGACCACCAGGGATGGACGGCTGTACTGCTTTGGCCCGGAATCGACGGATGCCGTGCAGCATGCCTATGAACCCACAGGCATCGCCCCGCCCGGCGGGGAATGGGCAGATGTGGTATCCTCTCTTCTCGCAGACCTGCAGGAAACCGAAGGATACGCCTTAATTCTAGGAGTGGAATCCGGCAGCCTGCTGCGTGAACTGCTTACGCAATCAGATATGCATGTTGTCATTGTGGATGATGATTCCGGCATCGTGCGGGCGTTACGCGACGAGCTCGTCGCCGCCGGGCTTTACGGGCGGCGGGCCGCCGTTATCGAGGCCGATCCTGCAACATTCTCCGTACAGCCCTACCTGTTCAGCCTGATTCTGAGCGAGGACGCCACGGCAGCCGGATTGGGCCCGAATGTGGCAACCATGCGTGCCATGCTAAACCGCTTGCGCCCATACGGGGGAAGGGCTTGGCTCGGTGCCGACGAAAGCGAGCTTTCTATTTTGCTGGCCGCAGCAATGGGCGCGGAGGTGGACAAGGTAAGCGTGACCGCAGGGACGGAATACTTATCCGCCGTGCGCGGCGGTCCGTTGACAGGTGCAGGCGAATGGACGCATCAATACAGCGATGCGCTCAACACGAACCGCTCCAGGGATCAGCGGGTACGACTGCCGCTGGGCATTCTCTGGTTTGGGGGCCCGAATAGTGACAATATCCTGCCGCGTCATGCGGGTGGCCCACGCCCACAAGTAATCGGTGGTCGCCAGTTCTTTCTCGGCGTCGAAACCATTGCGGCCCGTTGCGTATACACGGGCCGTGCCCTTTGGGAACGCTCCTTCCCCGGCATCGGACATCACGCTACCAATCTATCGCTCGAAAGTAGCTGGCGAAACGGTAACGAGGTTTATATGACCAACCTCCCCGGGGCAACCTATATCGGCAGTCCATTTGTATCGCAGCCCGATAGTGTCTACCTGCGCTATCGCGGCACCATCTACCGGCTCGATGCCGTAACAGGCGAAACTCTCGCCGAATTCGATATCCCCGGCGACAGCGGGTCCACGGACTGGGGTACCTTGCGGGTGACCGGTGATTATTTGATTTCAACGGCTGAACCCCAATTCAAGGGGGAAGGGTCACTGGGTCGCGAGAACCATGCCTGTACGTCCAGTCGCCGGATACGGGTAATGAACCGTTTCACGGGTGCCCTGCTGCACGAGCATGAAGCCCAAATCGGCTTCCGCCATAATGCCATCATCGCTACGCCCGATACCCTATTCGTGATTGACGGACTTTCTCCGAGTGCAGTTCAGGTGCTGGTAAATCGCGGGGAAGTGACAGACGAGGTCTCGAAGGTTTTCGCTGTTAATCTGGCTACGGGAGAGGAAATATGGAGAGAAAACAGCGATGTTTTCGGTACATTCCTGCTCTACAGCGAGGAGCGGGATATTTTGATCGAAGGCGGCAGCCAGGACCTGCGACGCACGCTGAGCGATGAGCCAAGAACCATTACGGCCCGCCGCGGTTCTGACGGAACCGTTCTCTGGAACGGCGGCAACTTCCTGCTGCCGGGAGCACTGCACGGGGATATGCTCATTCCAGGGCGCCCCGGCACCGCAATTTCCCTGCTGACAGGAAACACTTGGCAACGGTCACAGCCGCATACCGGCTCGTCAACATCCTGGCAATACAGCCGGGCCTACGGCTGCAACACACTCACCGCAAGCGAATACTTCCTCTTTTTCCGCTCCGCGTATGCATCGTTCTATGATCTGGAATTCGAAACAGGAACCGGCAACCTGAGCGGTTTCCGATCGGGCTGCACATCAAACCTGATTCCGGCCGACGGGCTACTCAACGCGCTCGACTACACGCGAACCTGTACCTGCAGCTATGGACATCAAACATCGCTCGCCATGATCCACATGCCCGATGACGCCTATATCGAACAGTGGACCCGCTATCATGCGGGGTACCATGACCCCACCCGGCGGGGCATCAATTTCGGCGCAGCGGGGCGCCGTGTGGACCATCGACGCGCAACGGTCTGGGATGAAGCGGAGGGAACGCGCCGTCGGCATCCGGCAACGGTAACCGTGGAGAATAACGACCCCCGCTGGGTCTTTGCATCCGCAACCGAATCAAGTGGCCCGTTTACGTTTGGCAACCTGCCACCGTCTTTCTATCTCGTGCGACTCTACTTCGCCGAGCTGGAGCCTGGCGTGGAACCCGGCCAGCGCGTGTTTGATGTGCGGATCAATGGCACGGTGGTGGAAAGTGCATTAGATGTAGTCGAGGAAACCGGCGGCAGCTTCCGCGGTCTCGTCAAGGAGTTTGTCGTAGAACCCACAGGAAGTTTCATTCAGGTGGAGTTCAGCAGTGTAAACGGCTCGGCATACCAACCCATGATGAGCGGCATGGAAATCAGTTCGCCAGGTCTCCTTTATACGTCCAGCGAAGGTGGCTCGATACAGGGTGATGCCGTGCAGCAAATTCCGGTCGGCGAGCAAGGCAGTGAAGTGACCGCTATTGCACAGGAAGGCTTCCGCTTCATCCGCTGGAGCGATGGTAGCCGCGACAATCCCCGCCAAGACACCAGTGTGCATGACCCCATGGCGGTGCAAGCCATATTCGGCCTCGTCTTGCCCTATGCCCAGAGCTTCGAGCAGCGCGAAACGGGATCCGGTGCAAGTGAAATCCCCGGATGGACGACATCGGAGGACAGAACCCGTATCCGCGAGGAGAATTACGTATATACTCTCCCCCTTCCGCTTCCCGATGCACAGCACACAAAAATTCTAGAATTAAACAGTTTCGAGCGCCTGAACGTCAATCTTGCCGTAGACCAGGAAGAGTTCTCGCGAATCTACGCTGACATAATGGTTCGGTTCGATATCGGCAACAACCCGCCCCTGCAGCAAGATAACCTCAATGATGTTTCGGACGACATGAAACTCAAGTTCTTCATGAACAAAAACGAGCAAATCGTTTTATTCCACGGGGGAGCGGACGGGAATTCTCCCAGCCTTACGACGTTTGATGACGTCCGCCAATCGAACAAATGGTATCGCTTGACGATTGCCATGGATATGGAGGGAGAGCAAGGCGAAGACAAGGTACCGTTTTTCCGTACATTTCTCGACGGGGAGGAACAAACCTCAGCAAACGAAGGATTTTCCGTTCCATCGCTGGATCCAAGCGATTTCACAGGCGGATCCTGGTTCCGGTTCGCCCATTACGCCGAACAGCAGGCACGCGGAGATCACAACATAATCCACAGAATCTCATTCAGCGGGATGGGCTTAATTGATGACCTCCTGCTTTCTGATTCGGTCCCGACAACCGTTCCCTCGTGGTATGTTCGCACGGTGCTGGAACCTCAACAGGGAGGAACACTGTCTCCACAAGGAACATGGCAACCCGATCCCGTCGGCATGTATGAAATGGCTGTTGAACAGGGAGCCCCAATGACCATAACTTATGAGGCTGATCCATTCTTCGACATCAAGTCCCTGGTGTCCGATGAGACCGAGATAGCGGAGGCGTCTGGTCAGAGTTCCTATGCGTGGCACCGGGCAGCGGTGACTTCGAACATATACAATCGAGTCATGTTTACACCACAAATCTGGGATGGTGACGAAAGGACACCTTTGTGGTGGGCCGATAGGCACGCATATAGCGGCGGCACGGCTCTTAGTCTCTATCAAGGCTATCTTCTGAACCAGGAGGATTTGGATCAACCTTTCCGAATCCTTTCGATCAAACGAAACGACGATGATCATATCGAACTTACCTGGACCAGCAGCGGACCGATAAGAGGAACAGCCAGCGTGATGTCTTCAGCAGAACTCATGGTTGAGCGTTCCACATGGCAGCCAGTGCAAGGAAGCGTCACGCATGACAACGGGGTCAATATCTGGACATCAGACGATCCTGCGGAAGAACACAAGTTCTTCCGGGCTGAGATTGTGGCCGAGGACTAACCCCGGCACACGAACGGCCCGGATTATACGGAGACAAAACCGGTGTGGTCTAAGCTATAACTTCATTTCTGCATACCACATGTTGTGGTTTTGCATTCCTTTCGCCACAATATATCGCTTTCCATTTCACTCAGAGATTAAGGCGAACGATTAGGGGGAAAGATCAGGAAGCAGCTAAACGAACCGTAATCGTTCCCCTTAATCTTTCACCCTAATCTCCTGTCCCTGCACCGTCCCTAACGCCAACAGTTACCACCCTCATTTTCGCCCGGATCCCCAGTGGCTGGCTAGCCTCCGGCAATGGGCGGTAACAGGACTATTTCATCAGACGGCGAGACGGGCGTATCCTGCCCTTGCAGGGTCTCGATATCCTCTTCGCCGATGAAGATACGCACAAACTGGCGCAGGTTCCCGTCGCTATCCAAAAAGGTCTCTCGCAAATCAGGATATTGCGCAATGAGGCAATCCAGTGCTTCCCGCACGGTTTGGGCCTCGACCTGCAAGGTGGAGACGGGTTCTGGCATGAGTCTGCGTAAGGCAGCGGGTATAATAAGTGATGGCATAGCTTTCCTTTCGGTTTATGCAGTTAAAGGTGGACAAGTCGTGCAGGCAGGGTTACGGCGGATCGGCATTCTACGAAACTGCATCGTTCCTAGATCAGCCGTCAGCATGGTGTTTTCAAGAACTGGTCCGACACCGGTGATCAGCTTGATCGCCTCGTAGGCCGCCATGCAGGCCACCACACCGGATACTGCTCCAAATACGGGAAACTGACGCTTCCAATATGGGGGGGCTTCCGGGTAAAGGCAGCGCAAACAGCCCGTGCGTCCGGGCATAAATGTTGTTAACGTGATGTCGCTGTCAAACATTGCTGTCTCGATCATGGGAATCCCGTGGCGCATCGCCGCATCATTCATGGCATAACGCTCCGGAAACAGCGGCGCACAATCAATCACAATATCAACTTGCGAGACCAGTTCTTCGGCGTTATCCGTGGATATATTTTCGCCCACGGCTTGGATATCGATGAACGGATTCAAGGCGCGCAACCGTTCTTCAATCGAATCACGGCGCGGTTTTCCCAGATAATCGTGCGTCATCAAAAGTTGCCGGTTCAAGTCGGACGGCTTCAAATTCCCGGCATGTGCAAGAACCAAGGTACCAACGCCAGCGGCGGCTAACTCATAAGCGACCACACCGCCGACACCACCGCAACGGGAAACCAGCACACGTGCCTGCTTCAGTTTTTCCTGTCCGCTTTTCCCTACACCATCTGTCCACATCTGCCACTCATAGCGTGACCGCTCAAAATCCGTTAACATACTCTCAACTCCCTTCTAGACTATGACTTCATTGTTTTCCTGACCATTTGCAACAGAGATAAGGGCGAAAGATTAAGAAGAAAGATTAGGGGGGCCGAGAACCAACCTTAATCTTTCGCCCTAATCGTTCACCTTAATCTCTCTCCCAAACAGACACATCCTCACACACAAGTTTCTGCCCCGCATCATCTTGGCCGCCCAACTATCCTATCGCTGCCATCTAGTACCGTGTCATACCAGGATCCATTTCCTGCGCCCAACGGTCAATGCCACCTGTTAAATTAAAAACCTGTTTATATCCTTTCTCACGTAGCTGCTGCGCTGCAACCGCACTGCGCATTCCCTTGTGACAATACATAACCAAGGGCCGTTCAACCGGCAACTCCGCATACCGTCTGGGAATATCACGCAACGGGATATGGACAGCATCCGGTATCCGGCAAAGCTCCAGCTCATAGGCTTCTCGAACATCCACGAAAAGCGCATCCGCAAGTTTTGCTGCAGCATCCGGCGTAATGGATTGCGGCTGCTCCTCTTCGGCCGCCATCGTACATGCCGACGCTGCATAGCGGTCAGCTTGAATATCTACAATGGAAGGTGCTTCCCCGCATAGCGCACAACGCGGGTTGGCAGGAACGCGTATCATGCGGTTTCGATGCGTCAGCGTATCCAGCATCAGCAATCGCCCTTGCAGTGGCTCGCCAACCCCTGTGATCCACTTAATGGCCTCGATCGCCTGCATCGCACCTGCCATGCCCGGCAATGCACCAAAAATACCAGCCTCTGCGCAATTCGGAACGTCTCCCGCTGCTGGCATATCCGGATACAAACATCGATAACACCCACTGTCATGCTTCGGATCGAAAACTGCCACTTGCGCCTCAAACTGAAACATGCTCGCCGAGATTAAGGGAACACCAGCCAAATAAGCAGCATCATTCAATAAGTACCGCGTCGGAAAGTTATCGGTTCCATCCAAAACAAGATCATATTGCGCCATTATATCCAACACATTATCGGGCTGTATGCCTTCTCGATGCAGTACCACGTTAGTGTCACAATTGCGTTCCTGTAATACTTTTGCCGCACAGTCCAACTTCGGTTTTTCAACATCAAACTCAGCATACAGTATCTGACGCTGCAGGTTACTCTCATCAACCGTATCAAAATCTGCCAGCCCCAATGTGCCAACCCCGGCCGCATTCAAGTAAAGGGCGGCAGGCGAGCCCAGCCCTCCCAACCCAACCAGTAAGATGCGAGCCTCGTAAAGACGCTTTTGACCATCTGCA